>NZ_JAMXXC010000020.1:0-53798 GCF_024129855.1 Acinetobacter lwoffii | reverse complement strand
GAAAATATGTTTTGTAGATTAAAGCAATTTAGAGGAATAGCTACTCGATATGACAAGCTCAAAAGAAATTATCAAAGTTCTGTTGCTTTAGTCTGTATATTTTTATGGCTACCTTTATAGGGTTAATTATGAACAGTAAATGTCAACAGACCCTACTAAGTTAAAGTGCGGATCCCATGCTCACGCAAGCACTTTAACAATATCCCGAAAGCCACCAGAATTTCCTGTTCACTCACACAGGCAAAGCCTAGTAATAATCCTTTCTGCCGGGTGGAATAATGTTTGGTATAGTATTGCGATAAGGCTCTGACCTTGATTCCCAGTTCAAGCGCTTTGGATGCAATCAAGACATCATCACTGCTGCTCGGCAATTTTAAAATCAGATGCAAACCGGCGGCGGTATTGTATTCATGCAGAAAATCTTCACCTAAATGTCGGCGAATCAGGTCAATTAAAAAAGCGTGGCGTTTACCGTACAATAAACGCATCCGTCGGATATGCGCCTCATAATGTCCTTCACGGATAAATTCAGCCAGTGTTTGCTGATCGATTAAGTGACCACCACGATAAAGTTCCGAGGCTACAATTCGCAACGAAGAAAAGAGCTGCTTTGGTACCACTAAATAGCCAATACGCAGGGCTGGATAAATGGTCTTACTAAATGTCCCCATATAAATCACCGGAGAATCCGGCTCTAAACCTTGTAAAGAAGGATAAGGCTGGCCCGAGAACCTGAACTCGCTGTCATAGTCATCTTCAACAATCCAGCTATTATGCTGGCGTGCGAGTGCAATTAACTGTTTGCGCCGTTCTAAACTTAAGTGTGAACCTAAAGGATATTGATGCGACGGCGTCACAAAAATCAGCTTAGGCGGTTTTTTGGGATGTAGATCGGGGATAATCCCTTCCTGATCGACCGGTAAGGAACGCAGATTCACACCATTAATTCGTAAAATATTACGCGCACCCCAATAAGCCGGATCTTCGATCCATACTTCATCGCCTATATCGCTTAAAGTACGTGAGACTAAGTCAATTGCCTGATGGGTGCCTTCGGTAATAATGATCTGATCAGCATCGCACTGCACTGAACGGGCAATTTTCAGATATTCCGCCAGCTCCTGACGCAGTTCCAGGGAGCCACCGGCATTGCTGTAAATCAGGTTATTAACTTGAGGTTCACGGCTCAAACGCGTTTGGATTTTGCTGAAAATATGATGCGGAAATTCGGTTACATCGGGTGCGCCCGGTACAAAGGCTCCCCATTGATAAGGCGAAGCCGCGGAATAGCCGAGCAAGTAAGAACCGCGTTGCGACAGATTATAATTTTGCTGTGCTTTTTTTTCTGCAACGGCAGGAGAATTCTGTTCTGCCTTCACCAAAAAGGATTCGGGTAATTTCTCTACTACCCAGGTACCTTGACCGGTACGGGCATCAACATAACCCTGTGCCTGTAATTGTTCATAGGCATTTAACACCGTATTACGCGATACCTGAATCTCTTTAGCCAGATCACGTGATGCAGGCAAGCGGGTTTTGGGAGCCAATACGCTATCAATAATCGCGTTACGCAAGCAGCGGAACAGGCGCATCTGTAATGTTCCTGTGACATCTTGCTGCAATCGCTGCAGTAAATAATCTCCAAGCAAGCTACGCAATTGGCTCTCTCCTACAAATTTGAAATGGCTCTCGTGAGAGCGGTATTGCTAGGTGCAAAATAGTCTGATCAGGCAGTCATTGTAAAGTGTCTTGTATGCGTTTTGATCATGTACCTGCGGCTTGAATGCGAGCATACAGGCGGGCAGGCAATATACACAGATACCGATTAAAACTAAAGCGGAAAATCTAGACACTGATTTTGTTTGGAGCTCGCTGAACTAAGACCTGAATCAAGCAATGATTGCCATAACAGCCGAATAGAGATGTGTTGCAGCCGCCAGGACATACGACTGCATATAACAAAAGGATCATAGAATGAACATGATGATGAAAGGATTGACCTATACCGAGCAAGGTACAACGGCCTGGAACAATTATCTTAAGCAACTGGATAAAGTAGCGCCTTATCTGGGTGAGCTGAGTGAACGACTGGACATGCTGCGACGCCCAAAGCGCAGTTTGATTGTCGATGTTCCGGTCATCATGGATGATGGTACGGTTCAGCATTTTGAAGGCTATCGTGTTCAGCACAATTTAACTCGCGGTCCAGGCAAAGGCGGCGTGCGTTTTCATCCAGATGTCAATTTGGATGAGGTGATGGCTCTGTCGGCCTGGATGACGATCAAATGTGCTGCTCTAAATTTACCTTTTGGCGGTGCCAAAGGCGGTGTGCGAGTTGATCCGAGCCAGCTTTCCAAGCGCGAACTGGAACGCTTGACCCGACGTTATACGGCAGAAATCAATTTAATTATTGGACCGCAAAAAGATATTCCGGCGCCGGATGTTGGAACCAATCCGCAAATCATGGCCTGGATGATGGATACGTTTTCCATGAATGCGGGTTCTACGATTACTGGTGTAGTGACCGGAAAGCCGGTTCATTTAGGGGGGTCTTTAGGCCGCAGTAAAGCTACAGGTCGCGGCGTATTTATTAGCGGTCGTGAAGTTGCCCAGCAAATCGGTCTGGATTTAAAAAATGCTCGGGTTTGTGTACAGGGTTTCGGTAATGTGGGCAGTGAAGCTGCGCTGCTTTTCCAGGAAAATGGCAGTAAAGTGATCTGTGTTCAGGACCATTCAGCCACCCTGTATCAGAAAGAGGGGATTGATATTAAAAAGCTGCTTGAATACTCAAATGCCCACCATAAAATTCAGGGATTTTCTACCAGCGATGAAATTTCTGCATCAGCTTTCTGGACCATTCCTGCCGACGTCTTTATTCCGGCAGCGCTGGAAGGTGTGATTAATACTCAGGTCGCGCAAAATATTCAGACCAAAATGATTCTGGAAGGTGCCAATGGTCCCACTTTGACTGAATCGGATGAAATTCTGAGTGAGCGTCATATTACCGTGGTGCCAGATGTAATCTGCAATGCGGGTGGCGTGACGGTCAGCTATTTTGAATGGGTTCAGGATTTGGCCAGCTACTTCTGGACCGAGGAAGAGATTAATCAGCGTATGGATGCCAGCATGAAAAATGCGGTACAGGATGTATGGCAAAAATCAGTCCAGGCCGGATGTTCTTTGCGTACAGCCGCTTATATTCTGGCCTGTGAGCGGATTTTAATGGCGCGTCAGGAACGCGGCATCTATCCGGGTTAAGCGAAGTTTTTGCAAGATGGATTAATCCATAAAAATGAATGGATTTAATCCATGATGACCTATCCTAAATTTTTGCAATGGATTTTTAAATTGGCTTCTTTATTTAAAAAGGAGCCAATTTTTATTAAAAGTATAAATATTTGTTTATAAATAAAATAATTTTATATTTTGACTCTTTTACTCATTTCAACTAGGCCAATTGGCTCCTTCCATCTGCTGCAAAGTGGCTCTCGTCTCATACATATAAAAGCGCAAAATGAACCATATCAGCCAGTCTTTGGCAAATTTCTATCCCAAGATCCGGATAGCAAAATTTACAACGTATGAATCAAGAATGAGGATACAAAATGGACAGTAAACACTCAGCACTGAATGCACGTAAACAGCAGGCAACACCACGTGGTGTTGGGGTCATGTGTCAATGGTACGCAGAGAAAGCAGAAAACTCGACCATCTGGGATGCAGAAGGCAATCAATATATCGACTTTGCGGGCGGGATCGCCGTACTGAATACCGGCCATCGTCACCCTAAAATTATTGCTGCGGTCACTGAACAATTAACCAAATTTACCCATACGGCTTATCAGGTTGTACCATACGAGAGTTACGTTGCTCTGGCAGAACGTATCAATGCACGCGCTCCAATTCAAGGTGCTGCAAAAACCTCATTCTTTTCGACTGGTGCTGAAGCTGTCGAAAATGCAGTTAAAATTGCCCGTGCCCATACTGGCCGTCATGGCATCGTGACTTTTGGCAATGGTTTTCATGGCCGCTCATTTATGACGATGGCCATGACCGGTAAAACTGCACCTTATAAACGCGACTTTGGGGTGATGCCTGGTGGTGTTTTCCATGCCCGTTATCCGGTGGAATCCAAAGGCATTAGTGTTGATGATGCAATTCAAAGCATTGAAGACATTTTCGCAGAAGATATTGCTGCGCATGACGTAGCAGCAATTGTGCTTGAACCTGTACAAGGCGAAGGCGGTTTTAATGTGGTGCCAGCAGAGTTCCTGAAACGCTTGCGTGTGCTATGTGATCAAAACGGCATTTTACTGATTGCTGATGAAGTACAGTCTGGTTTTGCGCGTACAGGTAAACTGTTTGCGATGGATTATTATGAGACCAAGCCAGATCTGATTACGATGGCAAAGAGTCTGGGCGGCGGTTTCCCGATTTCAGGCGTTGTGGGTCGTGCTGAAGTGATGGATGCACCAAATCCGGGTGGATTGGGAGGCACTTATGCAGGTAACCCGGTTGCTGTTGCGGCTGCCCATGCGGTACTGGATATCATTGAAGAAGAAGGTCTTTGTGAAAGAGCGAATGATCTAGGCGCAGAACTGGTTGATGTTTTACATGAACTGAAAATGTCTTCTAGCATGGTCAAAGATATTCGTGCACTGGGCTCAATGGTGGCGGTTGAGCTGGAAACTGCGGAACAGGCAAAAGCTGTACAAAACCATGCCATGCAAAATGGTCTGTTAATCCTGACCTGCGGTCGTTATGGTAATGTAATCCGTTTCCTATACCCGCTCACGATTCCGGCAGAACAGTTCCGTGCGGGATTGGCTATCTTGAAACAAGGGTTTGCAATGTCTGTTGCAGCCTAATGAAAGAGTAATGATCATGCTTCAAGCGCAATATAGAGATTTATTACAGCATCCTGATATCAGCTTCGATCAGCCTGCCACGGGTGAATATATTGAAGTCAACGATGCAGCAACCCAAGCCACTTTGGCCTGGGTAAAATCCCATGACCGGACATCTGTAGAACAGCTGATAGCTCGTTCTCAGCAAGCCCAAAAAGCCTGGAAAACCAAGACAGCCCTCGAACGTGCGGATGTGCTTTGGGCCTGGTTCAATCTGATGCAGGAACATAAAGAATCTTTGGCTCAGATTCTGACTGCTGAACAGGGTAAGCCACTGGCTGAGGCGCGTGGTGAAATTGGTTATGCCGCTTCCTTTATCCGCTGGTTTGCCGAGCAGGCGCGCCGTATTGATGGTGACGTGTTGACGCCAACGCTTGCCCATCAACGTTTATTGGTCATTAAACAGGCGATTGGGGTAACAGCTGCGATCACACCGTGGAATTTTCCGGCGGCGATGATTACCCGTAAAGCCGCGCCAGCTCTGGCTGCTGGCTGCTCAATGCTGGTTAAACCGGCTGAACAAACGCCTTTAACCGCCTATGCGCTTGAGGTTTTGGCCTTGCGCGCAGGTTTACCACAAGATGTATTGCTGCATGTTAGTGGTGATGCAGTTGAAGTGGGGCAGGTCTTATGTGAAAGCGAAACCGTGAAAAAGTTAAGCTTTACCGGTTCGACTCAAGTCGGCCGTATCCTGATGCAGCAGTGTGCGCCCACCATCAAAAAACTGTCTTTAGAACTTGGTGGCAATGCACCGGTTCTGGTTTTTGATGACGCCAATATTGAACAGGCTGTACAGGGCATCATGGCCAGTAAATTCCGGAACAGTGGACAGACCTGTGTTTGTGCGAACCGGATTTATGTACAAGATGGTATTTATGATGCACTGGTAGAAAAACTGGTGGCTGCCGTTGCCAAGCTGAAAGTGGGTGATGGCCGTGATGAAGCCTCTACTCAGGGTCCATTAATTGATGAGGCTGCGATTGAAAAAGTGCAGTCACATATTGCCGATGCATTGAGCAAAGGTGCACAGGTGAAAACCGGTGGACAGCGTTCAAATCTGGGCGGTACATTCTTCGAACCTACGCTTTTGACTGAAGTTACCCAGCAGATGCGTATAGCAAAAGAAGAAACTTTTGGACCGTTGGCGCCGTTATTCCGCTTCAAGACTGAAGAAGAAGCGATTCAGATGGCGAACGATACAGAATTCGGTCTGGCTACCTATGTATTTACCCAAAGTACAGCACGTCAGTGGCGTGTAGGCGAAGCCTTAGAATACGGCATGGTGGGAATTAATACCGGAGCCATCTCTAATGAAGTTGCGCCATTTGGTGGAGTCAAGCAATCAGGGTTAGGCCGTGAAGGGTCTAAATTCGGTATGGATGAATACCTTGAAATGAAATATTTATGTGTTGATATTTCTTCATAATGACGTTTAGAGATTAAACGTATTCATTAAAAACTGATGAGACAATGTCAGCCTCCAGTGAATCCCGTGTTTAATTTAAACCGGGATTCCTGTAATGAAGCAAGGATTTAACAGACAGATTGGAGCAGGGCATATTTTCAGTTGTTAAGCCATTCTTCTTCTCTAAAATTCCCCTAAATATCAATTAAAGCATCAGATTTCTATCAGGATTTAACCCTAATTTCTAACTTTAAACCAAAAGCATCCAGTAATTTTTGCATAGACTTGAGTGTTGGATTGCCTTCCGGTTGTTCCATTTTCTGTAGAGTCTGGGGAGCAATCTTGGTAATTTTAGCCATATCGTTGAGTGTGAGGTGCAACTCGGTACGAATGAAGCGAGCAACCTGATGAAAAGGCCAGTCAGGATTGTTACTGACGGTTTCAAGTACAGACAATCTCTTTTGCATCTGTTGAATCGGAGTCAGTGGCTTGAAGCGTTTATCCATAATTCAGCTCCTCCAATTGTTGGCAAATATTATCAATTCGATACTGGCTATTTTCCAGAATTTCAGGTGCCAATTGCAGATACTGCATGTGCTCGAGTAATCCCTGATAAAGTGGTAATTGTTCGATTAACACCGCTTTGATTTCTTTTGGATCAATCATCGTGCTTTCGGCGATCTGTTCAATGACTGAATGCCAAATTGGCATACCACCATGATCATCTCGCTCCCAACGCGTAGTTCGGGCAATACCATCTGGATGTAGCCACATCGGCGCAAAATCAAATAATGGGGTTAGTCGAATGATTCCATTACTGAAACGTTGAATCGCTGTATTACGGGTATGATTGTCCTTATTGCCTAAAGCGACATTGGCAAGATCACGCTTCAAATATTCAAAGATTTCCTGTTTTGGTTCAGTACAGCATTGCATCAACAGGCTACAGATCTGGTTATGGGTCATTCTTACCCCAAAACCGGCTTTTCCTCCCAGAGAAGCAATACTTTCCTGGGCAATTCTTTCAACCTTCCCATCGCTGACTTTACGGTCAAATCGGGGAATAAATAAAGTCTTACCATGCAGCTCCAGTTCCTGATGAACACGAAGTCCCAGGTATTGGGCAATTTTCATATATAAGGCTTCGTGCATCAAAATTTTATCTAGATTCTGATCACTGCCACGACTGAATTTCACCAGCCAATGCTGTTTGACCTGATGATCTGTCAGCGTGTGATCCAGATAGAACAGGTCATCATGACCTTGAGTCAGCAGTAATTTTGGCCACTCGCCCTGAATACCAGAAGAGCCGGCAATAAAAAGTCCATAAGAGGCTAAGGATTCAATAAAGTTTTCTTGACGTTCTACGACTTGGTCTAGGCTAAAGCCATGATTCTGCTGAACAGGAAACTGCCCCTGTAGCCATTCATAAGCCTCTTTAATCCGTAAATTACCAATCGGATTACCTGCACCCGCTTTTAGAAGCGCCCAGTCTGCTTGTTCCTGAGTGTTTTCAGAAAAATTAAGCTGACGGAGTAATTCTTTACGGCCATAACCTTGAGGTAACAAATCCATCAGGAAGGCTGGCCAGGTAGATTGCAAGGTATTTTGCACATTTACTGGTAAATGATAGGCTAGCGCATGCCCATCGCTTAGGTTCATATAAAAAATAGCATATTCAAATAGATATGATGTGCGCGTGGCTGCTTGCCATCCAGTTTGTTGTTGACCGACAATCTCAACAATAGCGCAATCCAGCCATTCATCTTCCTGATAAATCTGCAGTGTGCAATATTGATCCATAATTTTATTAAAATAGTAAAGTAAAGTGATTTTATTTATTATATACCTATTTTAATAAAAAACTAATTTTATCTTCTTAAAGTTCTTTATCGTTCTAAAAGGCCTTATCTTCACCAGAATACAAGGCTTATGAGGCTATATAACAAGATGTATCCTCATAGAAATCAATATATAACCCAATTAATTTTTAAATATCAGAGGAGCTCTAACCCTGGTTATTTATTATGAATCTTTCTTTTGAATAAAATTTTAAGCAGCAAATAAAGGACTAAATCCCCGTTTACGTAGTAATTTTCGGTACATACTCGAGCTTCGATCTGCCGGAAAATGCGCTTCTAAAGATAAGTCCAGAGGTAAATATTCAGGTTTCTGATTTTCTACAATCACACGATCTTCCTCGAAAATTTTCATATTAAAGGCATAGGCATCTTCAACCGGTAAATCTTTATCATAATTGCGGCAAATAGGTGCGAAAAGTCGTGTTGAACGCGCAGTCATGGGTGAAGCCGCATTCATGATGACCTGCTTGGCATGATTTGGAAAATGAATCGTAAGTGTTGCAGTAAAGGGTAGGCTCACTTCAAAATGACGTAACCATTTAAAATCTTCCTGGCCACGCTGCTCGATTCCGATCGGATAACGTCCCACACTGCTGATATAATCTGCATTAAAACCGACCTCCGTTTCTGTCGTACTGTAATCAGGAACTTCTACATCCTCCGGATCGCCAAAAGTGTCTGGATGCACCCAGGCAAAATGAGCCACATCAATAAAACCTTCGAGCTGTCTTCCTGCAAAACATTGAATGTCTATCTGAGGGCAGACCAGTTGCTGATACTCAGCATCATCCCAAAAAGGCATATGAGGAATATGAGGTTCTGCATCCTTTTCAGCGCTTAACGAACACCAGATCAGACCATATTTTTCTACCGCAGCATAAGTTTTTAGATGGAAGCGCTCCGATATTTTATGCTGAGGATGTGCAGGAATACGGTTACATTTACCTTCACTGCCAAAGCGTAAACCGTGATAACGACACACCACGCCTTGGCCGTCATTTTTTCCCAAGCTTAAAGGTACACCGCGATGCGGACATGCATCTTTCGCCACCACCAGTTCATCGTTCATTTTATAAATCACCAGCGGCATATCAAGCAGCATACTACTTGTTGGCTGATCTGTAATATCACGCGCAAGTGCAATCGGATACCAGTACTGAGCCAAAAGATGCCAGTCATGTTCCTCGAATGTCATATGGACGGGTAAGTCGGGACTAAACGTGGTGATATTTGTATTCATAATGGATTCTGTGTCGTGACCTTTAGCTGGACTATAAAACAGCAAGGTGTTCTATGAAATTTCAATTAATAGGACATAGGATTGCGTAAATCAGAACACTGACCGGCGATTGAAAACAAATAAGCATCTTTCTAGGTTTTTTATATTCAACCACGCAAATATTGAGATGGGATATTTCTAAGCTTAAATTTCGCTGAAAATATTTTTTTAAAAAGCGTGCTCTCAGTTTCAATGCTCTAGTTTGGCGCATAAATTGCTTATCACGCGTATAGACCATTGATCATTTACTCAGAATCGACAAGGAATTGATGTGACGACTAGCTACTTACGCGGACAAGAACTTATTGACAGCATTCGCAGTGCACCTTATTCGCGTGACCTGATTGGCTATCATGGTGAACCACCAAAAGTGCAATGGCCAAACGGCGCGCGTGTCGCGGTACAGTTTGTACTGAATTATGAAGAAGGTGGTGAAAACCACATTGAACATGGTGATGCCGGTTCAGAACAGTTTTTATCTGAAATCATTGGTGCTGCCAGCTTTCCAGATAAACATATGTCGATGGATTCGATGTACGAATATGGTTCACGTGCAGGCTTCTGGCGGATTCATCAGGAGTTCCAGAAACGTGGTTTGCCGATGACTATCTTTGGGGTTGGCATGGCATTGGTACGTAATCCTTATGTGGTAGAGGCGATTAAAGCAGCCGATTATGATGTCGTTTCACATGGTCAGCGCTGGCTACATTATCAGGACATGCCGATTGAAATGGAACGCCAATATATGGATCAGGCGGTCAGCGTTCTGGAAAGCCTGTTTGGTGAAGCACCGATCGGCTGGTATACCGGTCGGGACAGTCCGAATACCCGTCAACTTCTGGCTGAATTTCCTCACATCAAATATGACGCTGATTACTATGGAGATGACTTGCCATTTTGGAGCACCTTGACCAATCAGGCAGGGGAAACACGTCCGCATTTGATTATTCCTTATAGCCTGGATAGCAATGACATGAAATTCAGTTCACCGGGCGGGTTTAATAGCGGGGAACAGTTTTATCAATATCTCAAAGATGCTTTTGATGTGCTCTATACCGAAGGTGAAACTGCGCCAAAAATGCTGTCGATTGGCATGCACTGCCGTATTTTAGGACGGCCGGGACGTTTTAAAGCACTACAAAAGTTCCTAGATTATATTCAGAATCATGACAAGGTCTGGATTTGCCGCCGTGGGGATATTGCCGAGCACTGGTATAACCATCATGCGCCATAATCATAAAATATATTGGAAAAGATCAGTTTAGATGCTCTTTTTTGAGTCATGTACTTTATAAAAATAACAAACACATCAGCTTTGGCACTGTTATTGCAAAACCAGTTTTAAATAACCAAGCAATATAAACAGGCGATTGAATAGTGCAACTTGTTGAATTTAATCAAGCATCAGCAGAAGATGCGATGATCTTTTTAAAGCACTGTGTGCAAATACCCAGCTGGTCGACCGAGCTTGCCGCAAAACGTCCTTATGCATCGCTTGAGGATGTTTTGAGTGCAGCGAACCAACAGGCGGCGACCTGGAGTTGGGATGAAATTAAAACTGCGCTGGATAATCATCCCCGTATAGGTGAAAAACAGGCACAGGCTGAATTAAGTGAAATAGAAAAAGACTTTTCCCATCGTGAGCAATCCGGCATTACAGCAGATGACGATACCCAGCTCGGGCTGCTTAAAGGCAATCTTGCCTATGAAAAAAAATATGGGTTTATCTTTCTGATCAAAGCTGCTGGATTGAGCAGTGAAGACGTCCTTCAAGCCCTGAACTATCGTTTGCTAAATGATCCAGAGATTGAGAAACGTATTGTCCATCATCAACTGGCAGAAATTGCCTTGTCACGACTGGCTCAGGAGCTTCATGCATGATTAGCACGCATATTTTAGATACACATCTGGGAAAACCTGCGACAGACGTGGTCATTCGACTTTTTGCTGAAGACGGTCGCCTGATTAGGGAAGCAAAAACCAATGCAGACGGCCGCGTCAGTGATTTCGGCATGACCGAGTTTAAAGCGGGTGCCTATAGTCTTGAGTTCTTTACATCTGCCTATTTTGAAAATTCGGGTTTAGAAACTTTTTTTCCTAAAGCAGTTATTCATTTTTATGTGAAAGATGCGTCCCAGCATTTTCATATTCCTTTACTGATCAGCCCATTCGCGTACTCCACATATCGCGGAAGCTGATTTTATATTTAGACTTTGAGGGTGAGAAAAATGACAGAACAAAGTAAAACAATATCACCTGAACATGAATATTTAGGTGCGGGAAAAAGTGCAGCTTACGGTTTGCAACACGTACTGACTATGTATGGCGGAATTATTGCACCACCTTTAATCGTGGGAACGGCCGCCGGTCTGGAAGCTTATCAAATTGGATTATTGATTGCAGCGGCGCTATTTGTGGGTGGTTTAGCCACAATTTTGCAAACCGTTGGGGTGAAATATATCGGCGCGAAATTACCTTTGGTACAAGGGGTTTCTTTCGCTGGCGTTGCGACGATGGTCGCGATTGTGACCACAGGCGGTGGTTTGCAAGCAGTTTACGGTGCGGTCATTGTCGCCTCATTGATCGGTTTTTTCCTCGCGCCTTATTTCTCCAAAATTATCCGTTTCTTTCCACCAGTCGTGACAGGCTGCGTCATTACTATCATTGGTTTGTCTTTATTACCTGTAGCAGTCCGCTGGATGATGGGCGGCAATCCCAAGGCACCAGAATGGGGAAGTGTCGAAAATATTGGTCTGGCACTCATGACTTTAGCTTTAGTCGTCTGCCTGAATTTGAGCCGACAGGCCGCTATCCGTCGCTTGTCTATTCTTCTAGCAATTGTTTTAGGTTCAGTACTGGCCTATTTATTCGGTTTTGGTGATTTCTCTAAAGTTGCGACTGGGACATGGATTCAGGTACCTAGCTTCTTCGCCTTTGGACTACCGACTTTTGAGCTCACAGCCATTATTTCCATGCTCATCGTTACTCTCGTGATTATGACCGAAACCACAGCAGATATCATTGCAGTGGGTGAGATTGTAGGTACCAAAGTGGATGCGGATCGTATCTCGAATGGCTTGCGTGCCGATATGTTATCGAGTGCGATGGCACCGGTTTTTGGTTCATTTATGCAAAGTGCTTTTGCGCAAAATGTCGGCTTGGTGGCGATTACCGGAATTAAAAGCCGATTTGTGGTCGCTGCGGGTGGCATGATTTTAGTAATGCTGGGTTTACTGCCCATTATGGGACGTTTGATTGCTGCCATTCCTGTACCGGTATTAGGTGGTGCAGGTCTGGTACTTTTTGGAACAGTCGCTGCAAGCGGGATTCGTACCTTGGCTAAAATTGATTATAACGAGCAAAAAAATCTCATCATTGTTGCGACCGCTATTGCTGCCGGTATGATTCCCATCATTGATCATTCCTTTTATGCCAACTTTCCAAAATGGGTGCAAACCTTGTTTCATTCAGGCATCAGCTCAACCTGCTTAATGGCCATTTTACTCAACCTGTTGTTCAATCATCTGAACTTATTTAAAAATAAAAGTACAGCAACTACAGAAATTGTGGCAAAGCTTCCACATTAGAAAATTTAAACCAGAATGAAAACAGTCCAGGAAAATGGGCTGTTTTTTTTATCAAAAATTAAAAATGTTGGCTTTGTTTTTGCTTAATTCAGAATGTGATTTTTTCATTCCACTGGGGACCCTTATTTATGAAATTCACTCAACTTACTGCTGCAACATTACTTGTATTGGGTGCGGCATCCGCACAGGCAAAACCGATCTGGCAAGACTTCAGTGTCACCGGACTTTATGGAGAAAACTATGAGGTGGTCGATGAGAAACAGGCGACTGCGACCTTTGAATATACGGCAAAAATAAAATATGCAGATGTCTTCTTCTTCATTGACCGTATGCGCGGCGCAGATGACTTTAAATCCAGTTATTTTGAATTTTCACCACGTTTAAGCTTGGGAGAAGTATCAGGCCAGAAACTTGCCTTTGGCCCGGTTAAAGATGTACTGGTCTCAACGACCTGGGAAGGTGGAGAAGGTTTTGATAACTTCCTCTACGGCGTAGGTTTCGATCTGGAAATTCCCTATTTCCGCTATGCTAGCATTAATCTTTATCGCGTGAATAATGAGAATATTGATGATGATTACCAGTTGACACTGACCTACGGCGTGCCAATTAAACTGGGAACTGAAGAATTTCTGGTGGATGGCTTCTTGGACTGGTCTACAGAAGAAGATACTCATGACAGCGAGATGAACTGGACCACCCAATGGAAATGGAATGTCGGTAAACACATTTCTCCAGACACCAATTTATATCTGGGGATTGAACATTCTATCTGGAACAACAAATTCGGTATCCCAAATGCCGATGAAAATAATGTCAGTGCTTTAGTGAAATATCACTTCTAGGCAAAGTGATGAAGAAATAAGTTAAAAGCCCTGATAAAAGGGCTTTTTTTAATGCGTTTAAAATACGATCTGGATGTTTTCAGGAAAAGGATGAACATCACAATTTGATCCGCTACCTATACGATCCACTACGACAAACTCGCTGGGTGCTTCAAGGGTCAATAATGGATGATGCCAGGTTCCGGCACGATAATTTATCCCTTGAGAACCATCACTGATAAATACCTGAATCTGACTAATATCGGGCTGTGTATAATCAAGTTCAGGCGCTACAACGATTAAAAATTGCTGGCCGTGCATCGGAATAAAAGCCTGTGATCCTAGAGGATGCCTTTCCAGCATTGAGATTTGAAAAGGAATTGCCGTAGCTTGCATATTTCTAAAAATACTCAGTCCGACCTTGGTGTCACTTTCTACTTCAGCCAGGGCATGATAACGCTCAGTCTGCTGCTCATTGATATGAAAATAATGATTACCCTGACAGGCAATGACTTCTCCAAAAGGCAGAAAACTTTCAGTGCTTAAAGGCTGTATTTTTATACTTTGCATAGACATATCATTGATCACTCAAGCCAATTTTCCCCAGAGACGAATCCGGCTGATGCCACCGTCCGGAATCATGTTGACACGAATATGGGAAATTTTTTCGTGTTGTAAAATTTCATTGATGTAATGATGAATATGATCCATTTGCATAGGTCGGGCTGCTAACAAAAAAGGCCAGAACATGCTTTGTGGAATGAGTTGCTCATCGGTTGCATCCTCAACATAGATGGCTTGAATAGAAACCTCTGCAGGGAAATTTCCCTTAAAATGGGCGGTATCAATTTCAATTTTCTCGATTCGGGCACTGGCGCCTAAAGCCAAAATGCACCAGTCAAATCCTGGAGCACGACGCCGTTTGGTTTCCCAGCCATCGCCCATGTTAATGCCACGTCCCGGATTAATCAGATTGCGTGGATGTCCAAAATGCGCATCGCTATAGGCAACGACACGGCCACCATGTTCTAGTGCCAAAACATCTAGCATTTGATCACTATCTTGCAGATTGATTTTTACCTGACCATAGACCTTAAAACGTGCAATCCCCCCGTCAGGATAAATATTCAAACGGACATGGGTAAATATCTGTTTTGCTGAAATCTGAAAAATATGATGCTGGCTGGGTCCCAGGACATTATTTTCCAGAATGCTGATCCATTCTGCCTGATCAAGATTTCCATCTGGCGCATAACATGCTTGCACAGCAGCAGAGGCCGGATAATTGCCGCTAAAAAAAGTCGTATCAATATCGAGTGCCTGTATTTGACCCGCAACAGCAAGTTTAATGATGGCCCAATCATAGCCCGTGTGGCGCTTGCGACGGGTTTCCCATCCATCCATCCATTTGCCATGCTCATCAAACTTGTCTTCGATAAAGACCGGTGTCTCAAACTGCAACATGCGTTTCGCTTCAGCAAAAAACTCATCTGAACATTCAAGAATTTCTGCGCCAATTCGCGCATCTGCAAGGTTAGTTAACTGCTGTACTGGAGCAGGCAGATCAAAAATTGGAGCTAATAAGGTCGCCATCTTAAATTTCCATCATCATTATTATACGTCACATGAATATGCACTTTTATAAACCCAGATTTGATTCTGTATTTATAAAAACAGGACATTGAAGGAATTTAAAAGCACAGCGTATGCCAACTTTCGCAATTTTTTTAGTGCATCTTTTTTCAAGGATGGCACGTTTTTAGCATTTTAGCTGGCAATGAAGATGAAATAGCCAGGAGAAATAGATGGAAATTGCAATTATTGGGGCAGGTATGGGCGGATTAACCACAGGAATTGCACTAAAAAAGTTCGGACATCGGGTCACCATCTATGAGCAGGCAGAACAGATTTTACCTGTCGGTGCTGCAATTTCCTTGTGGTCAAACGGGGTGAAGTGTTTGAATTATCTGGGTTTAACTGAGCAGGTTGCAAAGTTGGGTGGCCAGATGAATGACTTAGCCTATATCGATGGTTTGAATGGTGAGGTCATGACGCAGTTTAGTTTGGCGCCGTTAATTGAAGAAGTCGGTCAACGTCCATATCCGGTATCGCGTGCTGAATTACAAAATATGTTAATGGATGCGTTTGGCCGGCAGGATATTCAGCTCGGTAAAAGAATGGTGTCTATTGAGGATAAGGGGCAACACGTTGAAATCGGTTTTCAGGATGGCAGCACTGTTTCTGCAGCATTATTGATTGGCGCAGATGGTACCCATTCCATGACGCGTCAGTATGTATTGGGCAAACAGGTTGAACGCCGTTATGCTGGCTATGTGAACTGGAACGGACTGGTTGAGATCTCTGAAGATTTAGCGCCCGCACAGCAGTGGACCACTTTTGTCGGTGAAGGCAAACGCGCTTCACTGATGCCTGTGGCAGAGCATCGCTTTTATTTCTTCTTTGATGTGCCATTGTCCGCAGGTCTGGAAAATCAGCGTTCGGAATATAAGCCCCTATTAAAACAGTATTTCTCTGGCTGGTGCCCACAGGTTCAGCGCTTAATTGACAGTATTGATGAGCAGAAAACCAATCGTGTCGAGATCCATGATATTGAGCCTTTTACCCAGTTTTATAAGGGCCGTGTGGTAATTTTAGGGGATGCAGCACATAGCACTACACCCGATATCGGACAGGGAGGTTGCCAGGCAATGGAAGATGCGGTCTATCTGGCACGTGCCTTACAAATTAATACGCTAGGTCTGGAAGATGCCCTGAAACGCTATCAGAATAAACGCAATGAACGCGCCAATGAATTGCTGCTACGTGCACGTAAGCGTTGTGATGTCACGCATATGAAAGATGAGCAAATTACCAAAGACTGGTATGCAGACCTACGGAAAGAGCAAGGCCCACATATTATGAAAGGCATTATTAGCAATATTGTGGGTAATCCATTGGATTAAAAACAGTTAATTTCATCATTACTATTAAATAAAAGCCGCGATTTTAGTTATCGCGGTTTTTGTTATTTAGGTATGAAAATACTACAGTTGCTGCACCTTGCTTTTTAAGGCTTCCATTTGTTCAATAATATGTTTGATCATCAACTGGGAAACGCGTGAAATCTGGCGTTTAGGCGCCACACAGAGGGCAATGGTCAGCGGATGCAGCCCTTTTTCAGTGACAGGTTTAAAGACCACTTCATCTCGCTCGACATACGGTAAAACATCGAGATAACTAAAAATTCCAATCCCGGTATTTGCCTTAATGAGAGTATTCATCAGACGGATATCATTCGATTCCGTTTTACGTGCAGGTATAAATTGATGATGTTTATACAATGCCTGTACATAATCATGAATAATCAGGGGTTCGGCCGGAATAAAATGGTTGTCATTCAAGGTATCTGAAAAATAAATCTTTTCTGCTTGAGCAAAAGGATGAGACTTACCCATCACAAAACCTAAAGGCAGTTCCAGAAAATGGAGGACTTCAATATGTTGATGGGATTTTGGATTCAGGATCAGGCCAAAATCCAGATCTGCCTCAATCACTTTTTTGGCTACAATTTCACTGTCTGCAACCCGGATATTAAAATTAATCCAGGGATAATGTTCATACATATATTGCACGGACTGCATGACAAAACCATCATTTAAGGCAGAAATTAAACCAAATTCGATGGTCCCACGCGTAAGTCCCTGAATTTCATCAAAGCGAATCCGGGTTTGCTGGAATTCTTTTTGCCATTTCATAACATCGGCATAGAGTAATTCGCCCGCCAGTGTCAGTTTTAAACCATTGGGCAAGCGCTCAAATAACACAATTCCCAGTTCTTCTTCAGCCAGAGCAATTTGCCGATGTACTGCAGACACGGAAATGAATAATTGATCTGCGGCCTTGCGTAAACTTCCCGTTTTCGCCACCGCGATAAAATATTCTGAAAATCGGGAAAAAGGCGTATTCATTAATTTAGTCAAGCGAAGAACCACCTTTTATTCATATCAATATTTGAGATAAACGTGTTTATGCGAGTTTTATGCCAAAGAAGGCAGCTTTAATCGGCAAGTACATTTGTACATGGTTGATGTGTTCTAATTTCAAGAATGAATAGTACGAATCATTCTAATAGACAGAATGACAATAAATTCAGTAATTTCAATCATAAGCAAAGCCAAAATTGCACAGTTATGCACTGTTCAAGGCCTGTAAAAAGAGACCATCCACAGTAAGAATATAGGTTTGATATGAACGCCATTCCAGTCATCAATTTATTCAACAAACCCTGCTATAGCCAGTTTGATGATCAGGACTGGGACATTCTGGCTCGTCACTGGTATCCGGTTGCACGGATTCAGGACGTTTCTACCCAACCGCAACAAGTGACCCTGCTTGATGTCAAACTGGCATTGTACAAAACAGACAGTGGTGCAATTCACCTGGTTCGTGATCTCTGTCCACACCGGGGCGTACCCTTAACCAAAGGCTGGGTTTCGGGTGAAAATCTGGTCTGTCCTTATCATGGTCTACACTACAATGGTCAGGGAAAATGTATCAAAATTCCTGCACAACCCGAGCTGACCAACATTTCTGAGCGTTTTTCTCTGACTAAATTTCCTGTAGTGCAAAAATATGGCCTGATTTGGACCAGTATTTTTGGCCGTGACGAAGCAAAAGCCAATTTTCCTGTTTTAGATACCTGGGAGATGCAAGATCATCAGGCAATTTTACCGCCGTTTGTGGATATTGCCGGCTCAAGTGGTCGTCAACTGGAAGGCTTTATTGATGTTGCACATTTTGCTTGGGTTCATCAGGGTTCTTTCGCAGATCCTGAAAATCAGGTTGTACCCAAATACACGACAGAACGTACAGATTACGGCCTGCATACCGAATATGTCAGCAGTGTCAGCAACTATCCACATGGTATGCAAGATTTGGCACCGGAAGGTTTTTTGTGGAAACGTGTATTTGATGTTTATCCACCGTTTTCTGCAGTACTGACCGTACATTTCCCCAAACAGGGACAATTAAAAATTCTCAATGCCTGTTGTCCGGTTTCACATAATAAAACCCGTTTATTTGTGCCACTGACACGCAACTTCGATACCACAGGAGATTTACAGGCAGTATATGACTTCAATGCACAAATTTTTGCCGAAGATCAGGACATGGTAGAAAGCCAGAAACCTGAAGAATTACCGCTCGATATTTCCATGGAAGCGCATTTTGAAGCAGATCGCTCTTCAACGACCTATCGTCGAATCTTAGCCGAGTGGGGATTAAGTAAACGTTATGTTGTCTAATATATTTTAAAATTTAAAAATATGGATTAAACTTTAAATAGAAACCCTATATTTTAATATAGTGGTTTTTATTTATATTTTTTAAATGATCAAAATATTATTCATACCCGCTTACTCTTTAATTAAAATTGATTAATATTATCAAAATTTGGAAATTAAAATAAATCAATCCAGGCAAACCCCGATTAGCTGATTCCAACCTCTTTCAATGATGAGAGAAAATAAAAATACCTGTAGAACATCATCCTTTCGGCGTATTACAAGCTAAACCTAACTATAAAAAAACTATTAATATATTTAAATATTAATAATTTATATCTAAAAAAATCCCATTCCCTCAATGAGTCTCAATACCTGATTCTATCATCTACATTTATCTTTGCTCATGAAAAATATGAAGCTCCAATTAAAAAAGGAATGCACAAATTTAAGGCATTTTATTTTATCGCACCACTTATAAGCAAAATAAAAAATAAATCCATTTTATAAATTAAATTCCCTATCAATCATAAAATAAGCTTTTATAAATTTAATATCATCACGCTTTAATTAAATCATAAAAACAAAAACATCTTATTTTAAAACCATCTTTTTATTATTTTTGATAAAAACTGGAATGCTTATTGCTAATTATATATTGAACAGACTGAGCACATTTAAGTGAAGTCATTTTAAAGCATGTGTTGTATGACACAGAACAACCAAGAGCAGAATAGAATGAAAGAAAAAAATAGCTTGAAAACCGGATTGAAAAAATTGGTAGGGGTGTTAATGGCAAGCGGTGTAATGAGCATGGCCGCTGTCGCGAATGTTCAGGCCCAAGATAAAGCCGCGTTTGTTTATATTGGTCCAACCAGCGACCATGGCTGGACTTATTCTCATGATCAAGGCCGGATTAAGGCTGAAAAAACCCTCGCAGGAAAATATAAAACCTCTTATATTGAAAATGTCCCTGAAACAGCAGATGCCGAACGTGTGATCCGCAACCTGGCACAACAAGGCAATAAAGTCATTTTTGCGACTTCGTTTGGTTATATGAATGCAATGGAAAAAGTATCCAAGCAATTTCCCAATACAGTATTTATGCATGCAACCGGTTATAAGCAGGGGAAAAATTTAGGAGTGTATGATGTCCGTACCTATGAAGGCGCTTATATGCTGGGTGTGGTCGCAGGGCAAAAAACCAAAAATAATGTTTTGGGTGTAGTTGCGTCTTTTCCGATTCCTGAAGTCATCCGTAATATCAATGCCTATACCCTCGGTGCACAAAGTGTAAATCCAAAAATTAAAACCAAAGTCATTTGGGTGAATTCATGGTTTAACCCGGGCAAAGAACGTGATGCAGCCTTGGCATTGATTGCTCAAGGTGCAGATGTGCTGATGCAAAATACCGATTCTCCGGCAGTGGTACAGGCGGCTGAACAAAAAGGTGTCTTTGCTTTTGGCTGGGACTCTGACATGAGCAAATTTGGCCCTAAAGCGCATCTTGCCGCATCGGTTTTACATTGGGAAAAAATTTACACCCCGGTAATGATGCAAGTCAGCAATAAAACCTGGAAACCAAGTGCAATGTGGTACGGCGTGAAACAAAAAGCAGTCGATATTGAAAGCTTTGGTCCTTCCGTGTCGGCAGCCTCTAAAGCAAAAGCACTCAGCGTACGTGACGGTATTTTAAAAGGCACATTGCATCCATTTACCGGCCCGATTCATAAACAGGATGGCACATTGGTCTTGGCAAAGGGCAAGCGCCTAGATGATGCGGCACTAAGCAAAATGAATTACTACGTGAAGGGCGTAGAGGGTTCATTACCGAAATAAAGCATTTCAGTTTCGCCATTAAATATCTAGATGTACCTTTCCGCATTCATCTGAATACCTGCACGCTTCAGATGGATGCCGCACTGTCACAGCATAGAATAGGGTACTAATGATGACCTCTCAACACGATAGATCTGCTCATATACAAAAGAGGAACATGGCTTCTTCAGGTGTACCGCGTTTACAGCTCATTAATATCTGTAAAAGTTACAATTCATTGAAAGCGAATGACCAGATACATTTAACGGTTCAACCTGGGCAGATTCATGCCATTCTGGGTGAAAATGGTGCCGGCAAAAGTACCCTGATGAAAATCATTTATGGGGCAACCAAGGCCAATCAGGGACAAATCCTCTGGAATGGTAAAGAAGTTCATATTGATAACCCGTCGATGGCAAGAAAGCTCGGGATTGGCATGGTCTATCAGCATTTTTCTTTGTTTGAAACCTTGACCGTGGCGGAGAATATTTCACTGGGACTGGATGAAAAGATTCCTTTAAAAGTCCTCAGTCAAAAAATCATTGCAGTCTCAGAACAATATGGTTTACCGATTGATCCACGCCGCGAAGTACATTCTTTATCGGTAGGTGAACGGCAACGCGTCGAAATTATTCGCTGCCTTTTGCAAAATCCCGCTTTAATTATTTTAGATGAACCGACCTCGGTACTGACGCCACAAGCGGTGCGTCAACTGTTTAAAACCTTGCGTTTATTGGCCTCCCAAGGTGTTTCGATTTTATATATCAGTCATAAACTACATGAAATTAAAGAGCTCTGTGATGAAGCGACCATCTTGCGCAATGGCCGTGTGACCGGAAATGTTAATCCCAAAGACAACAGCACCAGTGATTTAGCGCGCTTAATGATTGGCCGTGATTTACCGACCTATGTACGCCCTGAATATACAGGTGAAAAACAGATCTTATTCCAGGTCGAGAATCTGGATTATCAGTCCGACGACCCATTTGGTGTGTCGCTGAAAAATATCAATTTAAATATTTGTGTGGGTGAAATTGTAGGAATCGCCGGGATTTCTGGCAATGGGCAAGCAGAATTACTGTCTTTATTGTCGGGCGAAAACAGCCTGAAATATGGCCGGATGGTTCTGAATCAAATCGATATTTCCCAATTCAGTCCTGGACAACGGCGTGACTTGGGTCTGGGCTTTGTACCTGAAGAACGTCTGGGCCGAGGAGCAGTCCCGAACATGACGCTGTCCCAGAATGCCTTGCTGACTGCATTTCGGCAGAATCTGACGCAATGGGGATTAATCAAGTTTTCACAATGTAAGCTTTTTGCCCAGCACTGTATTGAAAAATTCGGAGTGAAAGCCAGTGGCCCAGAGGCAGAAGCACGTTCCTTGTCCGGTGGAAATTTACAAAAATTTATTGTAGGCCGGGAAATTCTGCAAAACCCGAAATTCCTGATTGTGGCTCAACCGACCTGGGGCGTAGATGTCGGCGCATCCATGTTTATCCGGCAAACCCTGATTGATCTCTCTCGACAAGGTGTTGCCATTTTGGTGATTTCAGAAGAATTAGAAGAGCTGTTTGAAATCAGTGATCGTCTCTGTGTCTTGGCCAATGGTGAACTATCTCCAGCCATACCTATCCATGAAACCAATACTGAAAATGTTGGGGTCTTGATGTCAGGTATTTCAAGTCATGACACTGCGATCATAGTAGAGGAGCAGCAAGCTCATGCTTAATACAGTCAATAATAAATCTATAAATTGAGAGGAAAGCGACATGCATTTACTGGAACCGCGTGAACATCCATCTCAAATCATGAAGTGGCTTTCACCACTCATTGCGCTGCTGGCCATGCTGATTGTCGGGAGTATTCTGTTTTTAATGCTGGGGATTAATCCCGCGCAAGCCATGTACATCTTCTTTATTGAACCGCTGACATCTTCTTATGGCTGGAGTGAACTGGCAGTGAAAGCCGGGCCTCTGATTCTGATTGCCTTGGGGCTGGCGGTGGGATTTCGAGCCAAATTATTCAATATCGGTGCTGAAGGTCAGCTCACCATGGGCGCGATTTTTGGCGGTGGTATTGCGATTTTATTTCACGACCAAATTGGCTGGTGGATTCTCCCGTTAATGATTGTCATGGGCGCACTTGGTGGGGCACTCTGGGGCGCAATTCCTGCCTTACTGAAAACCCATTTTAATGCCGAAGAAACCCTGACCACCCTGATGATGAATTATGTCGCAGTATGTGTGTTGCTATACCTGGTCAATGGTCCTTGGCGTGATCCGGAAGGGATGAACTTCCCACAATCGGTGGTTTTTAGTGAGAGTGCGACGCTGCCATTCATTGTAGAAGGCACACGCATTAATGCCTCTATTTTTATCACTTTTTTTGCAGTCCTTCTGTTTTGGGTTTTTATGCGTAAAAGTCTGACGGCCTATAAACTGGAAGTCAGCGGTCAGGCACCTTTAGCTGCCAAATACGCAGGTTTTTCTTCCTCCAAAGCGATCTGGATGAGTCTGGTGATTTCCGGAATGATGGCAGGTATTGCCGGAATCTGTGAAGTGGCTGGACCTATTGGTCAGCTGAATCCGAACCTGTCCTCAGGTTATGGCTATGCGGCGATTATCGTGGCCTATCTAGGGCGTTTAAACCCCATCGGTATTGTGCTGTCAGGCTGTTTTATGGCGCTGATTTATCTGGGCGGCGAAATGGCACAAATGCAGCTCCAGCTTCCGGTCGCGATTACCGGTATTTTCCAGGGGCTGCTGTTGTTTTTCCTGTTGGCTTCCGATGCATTGATTGAAAATCGTTACCGTTTTAGCAAAAAAATGGCGCCACCGGTCCCTCAACCCACAGCAACCACTCTTTAACTCAATGTTGTCTACAGCAAAAGGAAGCATGATATGGCTTTAGAAATAACTGCAACTCTTGCAGGTACTGTTGCCGCAGCAACACCACTGATTTTCGCAGGTCTGGGGGAATTGGTCACACAGCGGACCGGTGTGATTAATCTTGGAGTAGAAGGGATGATGCTGGTTGGTGCAATTGCGGGTTTTGCCTTTGCTGCGCAATATGATGCCAGTGTCTTAAGTGCCTTATTGATGGGTGGTCTGGCAGGCATGCTGATGGCCCTGATTTTTGCCTTTTTCACCCTGTCTTTAAGTACCAATCAATCCGCGTGCGGTTTGGCTTTAACCATTTTTGGACTCGGTATTTCTGCATTTTTGGGACAGAACTACGTCAGTATGGCTTTACCGGGGCTGGCTAATTTTAATATTCCACTATTAGCGAATATTCCAGTATTGGGTCCGATTCTGTTCCAGCAAAACTATGTGGTTTATCTGTCCATCTTGAGCTTTTTTCTGGTGTGGTTTGTCTTGTCCAAAACCCGTTTAGGCTTATTGCTTAAAGCAGTTGGAGAATCACCGGAAAGTGCGCATGCCATGGGTTATCACGTGTTGGCGATTCGTTATGGCGCAGTACTCTTTGGCGGTTTGATGGCAGGAGTTGGCGGAGCATTTTTATCAACCGTCTATACCCCGATGTGGATTGAAAATATGGTGGCAGGCCGCGGCTGGATTGCGATTGCACTGGTAGTATTTGCGGTGTGGAAACCCACACGTTTAATGCTCGGCGCTTACCTGTTTGGGGGCGTGACCATTTTACAATTTCATGCCCAGGCGTTTGGAATCAAGGTGCCGAACGAGCTGCTTGCCGCATTGCCCTATATAGCCACCATTGTGGTACTGGTCATGATTTCGCGGAATAAAAAAGTACTCAAAATGAATTTGCCATCTTCTTTAGGCAAAACCTTCGTGCCATAACCGCAGCCATTCATCATAAATAGAATAGATTTGAGTATAAATCATGAAAATTTTAACAGCTTCCTATGTCCTTACCATGAATGCGCAGAATGAATGTATTAAAAATGGCGCGATACTGATTGAGGGCGACCAAATAAAAGCAGTGGGTACATTGGCACAGTTAACTCAATGCTATCCAGAGGTGCTCATTGAAGATTACCCACAAAAGATCCTGATGCCGGGCTTGATCAATACCCATTGTCATTCCGGTTTATTGCGTGGTACGGCTGAAGGATTACCGGTTTGGGATTGGTTACAGCAGTATATTGACCCGATGCACCGGGTGTTGACACCAGAGGATGCGAAAATCGCCTCCTATTTATGTTATGCCGAGGCACTATTGTCGGGAACGACCACCATCGTTGATATGTGGCGTTATATGGACGGAAGTGCTGAAGCTGCGCAAGCATTGGGAATTCGTGCCGTTCTAGTACCTTATGTCGCGGAACATCCGGATCACAATTATTTTGAAACTTTAAAAAGTAATGAGGCTTTAATCAACCGTTGGCATCAGCAGGCGAATGGACGTATTCAGGTTTGGGTGGGTTTAGAGCACCTGTTTTATGCTGAAGCTTCAGCATTAAGCCTCATTGAGAAACTTTGTCAGGATTATCAAACCGGTTTTCATACCCACAGCAATGAAAGCCAATTTGATGTACAGGAAAACCTGCGCCGTTCAGGTATTCGCCCAATTGAGAGTCTGCAAAAACTGGGCTTGCTAGATCTGCCTAAAACTTTGTTGGCACATTGCGTCTGGACAGATGCAAATGAAATTCAGATTTTAAGGCGACATGCGGTAGGGGTTGCGCACAATCCTATTTCCAACATGAAGTTGGCTTCCGGTGCAGCGCCTGTCGTTGAAATGCTACGTCAAGGCGTTGCGGTGGGTTTGGGTACTGACGGAGAAAAAGAAAACAATAACCTGGATCTATTTGAAGAAATGAAAACGGCATCATTGCTGGCCAAATTTTCTTCGCTGGATGCGGCCGCCCTGGATGCCTGGTCAGTCTGTCAAATGGCTACGATTACAGGAGCTAAAGCCTTGGGTATGCAAGATGAAATTGGTTCATTGGAAGTCGGCAAACAGGCCGACCTGATTGCGGTGAAACTGGATACACCGCGGATGACGCCGTTGATTGATCATAGAAAATTATTTAATTTGCATACCAATTTAGTCCATGCAGTTCAAGGCCAAGATGTCGTGATGACGATGGTGGCGGGACAGACTGTGGTTAAAAATGGCCGTTTGATCAATGCCGATTTACAGGCTCTAATTGATCAAGTGAATCAGGCGGCGCCACGCTTGTTTGAACGTCGTGATCAGTGGTTTGCAAAGCAGGGGCAAACGGTGAATGAATTACAGCGGGAAGAATTTTAAGATTTACGTGGGGGTTGAGGTTATTCATTGATAGTGGGGTGACCTCAGACGCCTTTCTAACGCATGATTTAAATGAAATTAAACAGAGTGAATAGACTGATATTTTCTAATCTTTAGATGAGTTTCATTCATTCACTTCTAAATTGCATCTAATAAGCTATAAAACCATTCTTTGAATTTACCCCTCAATTTCATCCACTTAATATTCGATAGAATTTACCTTAAGTTATTAATATTCATTATTTTATCATCTATTAAACCCTAAAATTTCATAGAAAAAATCTTTCATATTTTTCTTCATTAAGTGATCTTGATATCTTAAGAACAACCAATCATGAGTAATATTCACTTTTCATTGAGTTTAAATCATTTTTATTCATCTTAACGTTCACGTATAACTAGGCTTATTCAGAAATTTGGTTATTAGAACTTAGGGTAGTGAATCACAATGAGTAAAAAGTTTGCATGTTCAATTAAGCGCATTCGTTTTGACGAAAACTATCAACCTGCAGATAGCACACGTCTGACGACGAACTTTGCCAATTTGGCACGTGGCGAAAGTCGCGAACAGAATTTGCGTAACACTCTACGAATGATCAATAACCGTTTTAATGCATTGGCACATTGGGATAACCCAAAAGCAGATCGTTATTCAGTTGAAATCGATATTATTTCAGTTGACCTGGATATTGAAGGAAATGGCAAAAAGTTCCCTGCAATTGAAACTTTAAAAATCACGATTATTGATCATCAAACCAATCAGCGTATTGATGGCATGATTGGCAACAGTTTCTCGTCTTATGTCCGCGATTATGATTTTAGCGTGGTACTTCCTGAACATATCAAGAAAAATCCAGCCTCGACCAAGCCAGAAAATTTTGGTGATTTACACGGCAAGCTTTATCAATATCTCGTCAGTTCTGAAGTATTTAAAGCAGAATTTAAAAAACAGCCGGTGATTTGTTTGAGCGTTTCGACCTCGAAAACCTATTACCGTACAGCGAATGTGCATCCTGTATTGGGTGTGGAATATAAAAATGATGAGTATTCACGTACCGATGAATACTTCGCCAAAATGGGCTTAACCGTCCGTTATTTCAAACCTGAAAATGGTGCTGCACCTTTAGCATTTTATTTCGCAGGTGACTTATTACGTGATTATACCGATCTGGAGTTGATCAGTGCGATCAGCACCATGGAAAGCTTCCAAAAGATTTATCGTCCTGAAATTTATAATGCGAATTCTGCTGCAGGTCAGGTCTATCAACCCAGCCTTGAGTACCCGGATTATTCATTGACTCAAATTGTGTATGACCGTGTTGAGCGTGGTCAGTTGGCAGTGAAGCAAGGGAAGTGGACGGAAGAACACTTTATCCAGCCTTATAAAGACATTCTGGAGCAATGGGCTGCAGAGTTCACGATTAAAAATACTGCTGACCAAGAACGCGCTGCTTAATACACAACATTATTACTTTACGAATATAGAGATAGAAGATTAGACATGGCACTTTTACAACCTAAAAAGCTACTCCCAACATCAACTGCTGGGAGCTTACCGAAACCGTCTTGGCTGGCAGAACCTGAAAAACTTTGGTCACCCTGGAAATTGGAAGGCCAGGAATTATTGGATGCAAAACAAGATGCACTGCGTTTGTCACTGCATGAACAACAGCAGGCAGGCATTGATATTGTCAGCGATGGTGAACAAACCCGTCAACATTTTGTGACCACATTTATTGAGCATCTAGAAGGTGTAGATTTTAATCAACGTGAAACGGTCAAAATCCGTGATCGTTATGAAGCGAGCGTTCCATCTGTAGTTGGTGAAGTTTCTCGCCAGAAACCTGTCTTTGTTGAAGATGCGAAGTTTTTACGCTCACTGACAGATCAGCCGATTAAATGGGCGCTTCCTGGTCCAATGACCATGATTGATACGCTATATGACGGTCACTACAAGAGCCGTGAAAAACTCGCTTGGGAATTTGCCAAAATTCTGAATCAGGAAGCTCGTGAAATTGAAGCGGCAGGCGTAGATATTATCCAGTTTGATGAACCTGCATTTAACGTGTTCTTCGATGAAGTGAATGACTGGGGTGTAGCGACTCTAGAGCGTGCACTTGAAGGCTTGAAGTGTGAAACTGCGGTACACATTTGCTATGGTTATGGTATTAAAGCCAATACCGACTGGAAAAAGACCTTAGGCTCAGAATGGCGCCAATACGAAGAGGCATTTCCGAAACTGCAAAAATCAAAAATTGATATGGTGTCGCTTGAATGCCATAACTCACGTGTCCCGATGGATCTGATCGAATTGATTCGTGGTAAAAAAGTCATGGTCGGTGCTATTGATGTTGCAAGTAATCAAATTGAAACAGCTGAAGAAGTGGCAAAGACTTTGCGTACAGCACTTCAGTTTGTGGATGCAGACAAGCTTTATCCATCAACCAACTGTGGTATGGCACCACTTGGTCGCCAAGTCGCACGTGGCAAACTCAATGCGCTCAGTGCGGGTGCTGAGATTATTCGTCAGGAATTATCTCGCTAATTAAAGTGAATCCATGATGCTTTCAGCAGCTTGAAAGCATCATTTGAGTGATATAACGCTCTTTATAAAAAGCTGAATATTGGAATACGGTGATGGTTGAAGCGACAGACTTTAGAAACGCAATGTCTTTATTAACAAGTGCAGTGAATGTAGTGACCACGATGGGCGATTCAGGTCGTCATGGCTTTACCGCATCTGCCGTGTGTAGCGTGACCGATACACCACCGACATTGTTGGTTTGTATGAATAAATCATCGCGTTCTTATATCAACTTTGTTGAAAATAAAGTGCTGTGCGTAAATGTACTCAGTGCAGATCAAGCGCATCTTTCTAATGCATTCGCATCTTCAAAATTCAGTTCTGAACAACGATTTGAACAGGGTAAATGGACTGAATTAGAAACGGGTTCTCCTGTACTTCAAGATGCGCTGGTGAGCTTTGATTGTGAAATTGATCAGATCCAGGAAGTCGGTACACATACGATTTTGATTTGTCCGATTGTTGCCATTCAGCAGAATCAGGAAGATCAAGCCCTGGTTTATTTTAATCGTGCTTACCATCAGGTCGGGGAAACAGAACCTGCCTAATCCTGGAGCTGATGTAGGATTAAAATATTTTAGATTTAAAAGCTTATTAACTTTTGTAATTTTGATTAAAATGGTCTACTAAGAATAGGGAATTATGTAAACCATAAATAAGGATGAATGGCAGACTGATCCAATAATTTACAGCTATCTATAGCCCAGAATTTAAAGATACAGCGGTTAAATTGATGGGCTGCTTTAAAAAACTATTTATATACTAAAAATACGCACTGTCACTGGATGACACAAGGTGAATGCTCTTGAATATGCTTTTGCAAAGTTTATCTTTTCAGGAATTACTGACCATCATGCTGTCGGCATTAGGCTGTGGGCTTTTAATTGGACTTGAGCGTGAACGTCATAAAAACAATAACCATGAGCGGAGTTTTGCAGGATTAAGATCATTTACGATTACAGCCTTATTGGGTGCTTCATGCTTCCTTTTGCATCTCTATATTGGGGTGATAGGAGCTGTAGCGGTCAGCCTGTTCTGTGTGTATAGCCTGTTTCAACAAAAACAAGATATTGGATCTACCACTGAACTGGCTTTTTTGATGACTTATATCATTGGCGCTATTTGTGTGTGGAATATCCCACTGGCTGCAGGGATGGCGGTTCTACTCACGATTATCCTGATGGGCAAACAGACATTGCATCAATTTGCCGGAAAAACGATCCAAAGCTATGAGTTAAGAGATGGCTTACTTTTATTGGCTTTGATATTGATTGCGTTGCCGGTCATGCCCAATAAGCCCTTGTGGGGCGCCGTACTGAATCCCTATATCATCCTTAAACTACTCATTTTAATCTTGATTGTGCAGTCCATGGCACATGTGGCAAAACGAATCCTATCCAATGATAAGGCTCTCATTTTATCTGCCTTAGCCTCGGGATTTGTCTCCAGTACGGCCACGATTGCCAGTTTGGGCATGCAAGTCCGATCCGGGCGGGCCAGTGCAAAATTAAATGCAGGCGCCGGATTGATCTCCTGTATTGCCACCTTATTACAGCTCTTGCTGATTGTTCTGGGAGTGAGCGTAGAGTGGTTCAAGTTCCTGCTGATTCCGAGTTTGGTGGGGATCGGAATTTTATGTATTGCTGCCGGATTCTTGATTTATCGAACTCCCCAAGCGGATAACAGTACGACCATCAATGAAATACAAGAAATTGATAGCCGAATGTTCAGTATCAAAGAAGCGGTGATTATTGCGGTCAGTTTGACCTTAATCCAGGCTGGGATTTACGGCGCGAATCTTTTACTGGGAGATAGCGGCTTAATCTTAGGTACTTTTTTAGCCTCTTTATTTGAAGTGCATGCTGCTGTAGCAGGTGTAGTGATACAGGGAAATCCTCATAACCTGACTTTAATTTATGCTGTCATGATTGGACTTGCGGCACATGCGGTGTCTAAAAGTATCAATTCTTTTGTGACTGGGGGATGGAAGTTTTTTCTGTATTTTGCGCCTAGCCAAATTCTACATATGTTAGGGCTTATCTTTATTCTTCTGAGTTTGAAATAAAAGGGAGCTGGTTTGCATATATTATAAAATGATCCAGTCATTTTAAGCCATTTTTAAGTTTCAGATTCTAGGCTAAAGCATCTTAAAGTCTTTGAGCCACGGATCATGCTGAAGCTGTTTTCCCATTCGTCTTTTTTTAGTCAGCGACCTAAAAAGTCGATTAGTCTTTCAGGCTTCAATATGTTGCTGGCTATGTGGCTGGGATTGATCCTAAACTTTGCTTTCTATCAAAAAATTCATGAATTTACGCCTTATGCCAATCTAAAAGCAGGTCTGTTAGTGGCCGCCACGGCGCTGATCATTATTGCGTTTTACAATCTGGTATTACAGTGGCTGAACTGGAAATGGAATGCCAAAATACTGGCCAGTGTCCTGATCATTTTGGGTGGCTTTAGTGCTTATTTTGTCAATAGTCTAGGGGTCGTTATTACTCCGGATCAGATCCAGAATATGCTGCAAACCGATGCCCGTGAAGTCCGTGATCTCTGGTCAATGCGACTGGTGATCTGGACACTGGGATTTGTAATATTTCCACTCGGCATGGTCTGGATGCTTCAAATTCAGCCTGCATCGACTGGGCATCAGCTGGTGCATAAAAGCCTGAGCAGTGTAGTCTCACTCGGACTGATTCTAGGTTTATTGTTCTGTTTCTATGTCGATTATGCTGCCATCTTCCGTGAGCACCGCGATCTGAAGGGTATGCTTTCTCCACAAAATAGCATCGCGTCCACCTTGTCCTATTATAAAAAGAAAGCACCTAAAGCGAATTTACCTTTGGTGGCTTTTGGCGAAGATGCACATCTGTTACAGCAGGCCCAAATGCAGGATCATCCCAAATTGATGGTGCTAGTTGTTGGAGAAACTGCACGTGCCGAGAGTTTTGCTTTAAATGGCTATGCGCGCAATACCAATCCTGAACTGAGCAAGTTAGCGGTGATTAATTTCAATCAGGTCAGCTCTTGCGGAACTGCAACAGCCGTTTCAGTCCCGTGTATGTTTTCGGGCATGTCACGTGAAACCTATGATGAACAGCTCGCCAGCCACCGTGAAGGTTTGCTGGATATTGCCCAGCGCGCCGGTTATCAGGTGACATGGATTGATAATAATTCAGGCTGTAAAGGCGCCTGTGACCGAGTACAAAAATATCAGATTCCGGCACAACTGAAACAGAAGTGGTGTGATGCTGGTGGTGAATGTTTTGATGAAATTCTGGTAGATAGCCTGAAAGATTATCTGGCGCATCTGGATAAAAATAACCCGAAACCGCAGATAATTGTACTGCATCAGATGGGCAGTCATGGGCCGGCATATTTCAAGCGTTCCAAAGCGCCGTATCAGCCATTTCAGCCGACCTGTAATAGCAATGCCATTCAGGGCTGTAGTACAGAAGAATTAAAAAATAGCTATGATAATTCGATTGTATATACAGACCATGTTCTTGCCCAAATCATTGAAACTTTAAAGCAGCAGACTCAATATCAGACCGGTTTCTGGTACCTGTCTGATCATGGAGAATCCACCGGAGAGCATGGTTTATACCTGCATGGTGCTCCTTATAGCATGGCGCCCACTCAGCAAACCCATGTCCCGATGCTGATGTGGTTCTCCGATTCCTGGAAGCAGCAGAATATCCAGCAGATCAGCTGTCTCAAAGGACAGACCAACCAAGCCCGTAGTCAGGATCATCTTTTCCCCAGCTTATTAAGCTTGCTGGATATAAAAACGCAAGTGATTGAAGCTAAAAATGATATGCTTGCACAATGCTCACCATCATTAAAGAACAGAGCTTGAAATGCATAAAATACTAATTATTGAAGACGACTTTATGATTGCCGAGTCGACTGAAACATTGCTCAAGCTGCATCAGTTTGATGTGCATTGGGTCAATAATGGGATTGAGGGTTTAAAACAGTTACAGCAGCAGGTCTACGATATTGTCCTGCTCGATTTAGGCTTGCCGATGATGGATGGCATGCTGGTGCTAAAAAATATCCGGCAGAAGTTTCCGAATTTACCGGTGCTGATTATCTCCGCCCGGGATCAGTTACAAAACCGGGTGGATGGGCTGAATCAGGGAGCAGATGACTATTTAATCAAGCCTTATGAATTTGACGAGTTGCTGGCCCGTATTCATGCCTTAATACGCCGTAGTGGTTTAAAAAATACCGGGATAGATACGAATAAGAAATTATCACACAGCGGTTTGGAACTAGATCTGGAGCAGCATATCGCTCTGTTTAATGGACAGGCTATAGAATTATCCAATCGGGAATGGTCCATCTTAATGGCCATGTTAAATCATCCGAATAAAATTTTTTCTAAGAATGATCTGGAAGACAAGCTTTATGACTTTGACAGTGATGTCAGTAGTAATACGGTAGAAGTCTATATCCATCATCTGCGGGCAAAATTAGGAAAAGACTTCATACGTACCATACGTGGGCTAGGGTATCGCTTAGGATGAGCGCCATGCAGAAACGTTATTCCTTGCAAAAACGTCTAGTTATTTATATTTCACTGTTTAGCGTGGTGCTGGGCTGTGTGCTGATCTTTGCTGCATACCGGATTGCGCTCGAAGAAATTAACGAGGTGCTGGATAAGCAGATGCAAAGTCTGGCCGAGCGCATTGCAGAAAATCATCCACAACCTCTGCAAAGCCAAATCGATCTAGCCAAACAATACAGTGAAGAAGATTTATTTGTAGATATCTGGTCCTATACAGATACAGCCACTTCCTTGCATCCGCAGGATGTTCTGGTGGCACCGGTCAGGAAAGCAGGTTTCTACAAGCATCAAACGCCGTATGGAACCTGGTTAACTTATATTATTCCTGGTAAGCAATTACAGATTCAGGTGAGCCAGCAGCAAAATGTCCGGCAGGAACTGGCTCTGGAGCTGGCAGCCAATATGTTTCTTCCTTATGTGCTTTTTTTACCTTTTGCATTATTCGGTTTAGGCTGGATGATCCGGAAAAATTTTCAGCCCCTTAATGATTTTAAAACTGAATTGGCCAGCCGCAAGGCACAAGACTTAAAGCCAATTGCAATGAAAGATTATCCCTTAGAGCTGGAACCGACCATTCAGGAAATGAATTATTTGTTTGGTCGCATTTCTCTGGCCCAACAGGAACAACGTCAATTTGTAGCAGATTCTGCCCATGAATTACGCACGCCACTGACGGCTTTGAATTTACAGGTACAAATTTTGCTACAGCAGTTTCCGCAGAGCGAGTCTATCCATAATTTGAGCCAAGGCATTTTGCGTATGCAGCATCTGGTCAACCAGTTATTAAGTCTGGCCAAACAGGATGTGACCGAAGGTTTGAGTGAGCCTGTTCAATTGTTATCACTGAATCAGATGACAGTCACCTGTATCGAAGAACTGATTCAACTGGCACTACAGAAAGACATTGATTTGGGCGTAGAACAGCAACAGGAACTGCAGATTCAGGGCCAGGCTTCAGCTTTGCACTCGATTATTTATAATTTAATTGATAATGCAATTAAATACAGTCCGAAGGATGGCGTGATTAATGTATCTATTTTCCAGCAAGGCCGGCAGGCGGTTTTACAAATTGAAGACAGTGGGGCAGGGATAGATCCTGCTCAATTCAATCAGATCCGGCAACGCTTCTACCGGATTCATAACCATGCAGAAATTGGCAGCGGTTTGGGTTTATCCATTGTAGATAAAGCCACCGAGCGCTTGGGTGGAACACTAGAATTTTCGCGAAGTACCAATCTGAGTGGCCTTTGTGTACAGGTCAAGCTTCCTTTAATCGAAGCCTAAGCGAATAGGCTTCTGGTTTTTTGGAGTTAAGGTTGCCTGATACTAGAGCGTATAGGAGTGGTCTTTTCTATGGGTAGTTTATGGCTAAACAGCGTATAGCCAATGACATTCATGCACCAGATAATCCAGCCAGTCCATAAATTATGACTCAGGAAATGTGCTCCGCGCATCATTTGTGCCCAGCCCATGGTCAACCCTAAAATTACTGCACCGATCAGAAGAAAATAAGCACGCTTGCGGTTAGAAATACGATAAACAAAATAGCCGGCCATTAAAGCAAAACCACTAGATGCATGCCCTCCAGGAAAACAGTGGCCTGCAGTGGCACTAAAATCCCACAAAATCCCATTATGGGTAGGTATGGTCATATCCCAGGGACAGGCATGGGCTGACTGGGATTTTAAAATTCCGATCGAGGCTGTGGTCAGCACTACCATGCTAAAGAAATAGCCAAATTCCCAGCGCCGCGTATGCCAGTTCTGCCATTTTAGTGATGCCAACCAGCCCAGTAATAATGTGATATACACCAGAATCACCAGGTCTTTAACATAGCGATGATTGAGTTCTGCCAGTGCCCATTGTTGTCGAAGGGGAAATTGACCATGATCATCGATAAAGGGATAGATGAGCTGTAAGTCCAGCACTCCTCCAATGTCAAAGAAGTTGAGAAGAATCAAAAAACTGAAGATCAAAAGTAAAGTTTGGGTCAGTAAAAACCGGGAACGGTCAGTGATCATTTTTAAGTTGTCCATTTCAGGCAGTAGCAAGAGCAGAGGTCAAATCAAATGACCAGCCAAAATGATGCCCCAGGTCAGGGCAATTAAACTAAGTGCTACAAACTGAGCCGCACTGCCCATATCCTTGGCATTTTTAGACAGTTCATGCCGTTCCATGGAAATACGATCTACCACTGCCTCTATCGCTGAGTTAATCAGTTCAATGATCAACGCCAATAGGCACACGGCGACCATGAGCGCTTGCTCAACTCGGCTAACTGGCATCCAAAAGCTTAGAGGAATCAAAATAAAATTAATCAGCAGGATCTGCCGGAAGGCGGCCTCATTTTGAAAGGCGGTTTTAAAACCAGCCATGGAATAACGGGTCGCATTAAAAATACGCTGCGTTCCTGAGGTGCCTTTATAAGGTGATCGGTAGGAAGACATAGAGCAGATTCAGTCAATAGAGAGATAGGAACAACTTAAATTTTCAATCTTAAAATGCTCTTAAAAAAACCGGCCGTTCTCTGGATTTTTTATACACATAGCTTTTACATTCTTTTGCACAAAATTAAGAATTTTTTAAGTTTGGACTTCTATCTTGAGTAGCAAGTTAATTTCGTGGTGTGAGCCAAATGATCAAGTTCAGTTTTGATCCTTATTTATCTAGTCAGATTCACTTTCTAAATACATATTTCAAGCAGCCTGAATATAAAAAACAAATCAATCACAATAAATTTTTACTACAAGCACCTCCGGCGTATCCAGTAATTTCAGCACAGGATCAATCGCTACATTTGATGGTCAAAACTGTAGAACAAAGCGAGACACCTGAACGCCGTAGCCTGGAACATTTTATTCAGGAAAAATATCAGCAAGTCCATCAGGCCACTGTATCGAGCTTCTCTTCGACCCTGTTTGCAGGTTATCAAGGCGCCGAGATGCAGGTGGTGATTGGTATGCAGCATTTAAATCAATTTAATGCCTTTCTGGAACAGTATCTCGATGAACCCGTTGAAAACACATTAAGTAAACTGAGCCAAACCCAGGTCAGTCGAGACAAAGTGGTAGAAATTGGCAATCTTGCAGCACTAGATATGGACAAAGCCAAACTGATGGTGGCCTTTCTGGTTTTTCATCTCTCGCAGCAACACATCGAATGGGCAGTATGTACCGGGACAGCCGCTGTGCGTTATGTGCTGCAACAAATGGGATTACATTTTCATGTGCTTGAAAAGGCTGACCCGCAAGTCCTTGGAGAGGCACAACGCCTGTGGGGCAGTTATTACCAGCAGAAACCTTATGTGCTGGCGATTGATGTGGCAGAGGCCCTACAAGTCGCTCGTCAATTTTATCAATTTAGTCATTAAAGCATTTTGCTTGATCAGCGAGGCACAGAATTTAAATGATGACTGCTTTATTTGAACGTATCAGCCTGCAAGCACGACAATATCCGCAGCTAGAAGCGGTAGTCACCACACAGGCAACCCTCAGCTATGCGGAGCTACAGCAGCGGGTAGAATTATTGAGTGCCGGTTTCAAGCAGCTTAATCTGCGCCATCTGGCCTTATGGGGCGTGAGCAGCATCGACTGGATTGTGGTCGATCTTGCCGCACAAAAAGCCGGCATGACTGTAATACCTGTTCCTCTATTTTTTACTGTAGCCCAAGTACGGCATCTGCTTTCCGACAGCCAAACAGAGCTGCTCTGTATTCTGGATGAATCTTTCTCTGCACCAGAATGGCTGTTAAATCTGGCTCAAGACATGAGTAGAGATGAGATTTTTATTGCTGGCCAGCTACATGCACGCTTTTTTCAGCTAGAACAGGCAGTACAGTATTCATCTTCTTTACAAACCCAGCAGCCGGCAAAAATTACCTATACCTCAGGCAGTACCGGAACACCGAAAGGCGTGTGTCTGGCAGAAGATACAATAGAGTCAATTACGCATTCACTCAGTCAGGCACTGGCCAGCAGCCAGCTTGGACGGCATTTGTGCCTGATTCCATTTGCCACCTTGCTGGAAAATATTGCCGGTATTTATGTCGCACTGAGCATGGGACGCGCCGTAATTGTTGGCGAGGTGAGCCAGTTCGGTCTGGTATCTAACCATACTTTTGATACAGAGCGGTTTGTAAATGCAGTGCAGAGCGTCTGCTAAATCCCACAATAAAGTATCAGCCCAGTTTTATTGGGCTGGACTGATTAATTCAATTTTCTTCTAAAAATTTCAAAATTCACTTTTATGGACAAGGAAGATATGAACTTATGGTTAAGTGTATCTTATTTAACTTGTATTTAACTTATGTTCACCTAAAGTCTAGTTCATAAATAAATTACAATATATTTTAATATTATTTAATAACTTACATGAGTTTTTTAGTTTCTTTAAAAAACCTGATTCATGAACTTCTTTAAAAAACCATTTTTGTTGTATCTTAAATTTGAAAGGGTTGGAGTAAGTTTAGTTTTTAAATATTTATGTAACAAAATCATATAAGATTATGATGATGCGTAAGTTATTGATAAGGGAAAAAATGTCTTTTTCTGACCTAAAAATAAGGGAACAAAATGCTTGATCATAATGAATTAACCCTCAAAACAATTAACGATTTGTTGACAATGTCATTTTTTATTCCAGCTTATCAGAGAGGTTATCGTTGGTCTGCAAGACAGGTTATTGAGCTATTAGAAGATGTTTATGAATTTTGCGATAGAAAAATTAAGGTAGACGAAGATTTTTACTGTTTACAGCCTGTTGTTGTAAAACAAAGAGGTGAGCAATGGGAGCTCGTGGATGGTCAACAAAGATTAACAACAATTTTGTTGATTCTGGGTTATTTCAATAGCCGTTTTGCCGAGGATTTTAGAAAACAACTGTATACACTAGAATATGAAACTCGCCCAGAAAGTCGTGAGTATTTAGTTTCATTGGATGAAAATAAAAGAGATCAAAATATTGACTTTCATTTTATCTTTGAAGCCTATTCAAATATCAGAGCATGGTTTAAGGATAAAGTACATAGAATTAATGATATCGAATCGGTGTTCTTAAATAAGGTGAAGATCATTTGGTATCAACTAGCTGAAACAGAAAATGTTACCGATGTTTTTACCCGTTTAAATATGGGGAAAATTCCTTTGGTGAATGCCGAGCTAGTTAAAGCACTATTTCTAAAATCCAGTAATTTCTCAAGCGCAGGTCAAACTGTAAGACATCTGCAACAGCTCAATATCGCTCAAGAGTGGGATGCCATTGAAAAGCGCTTACAGGATGATGCATTTTGGTATTTTGTAAGTAATCAACCAATCGCCTCTAACCGTATAGAGTTTGTATTGGCGTTGGCAGCGAGAAGGCTTAGCAGTGAAGGGATTCTTGAACACGATAAACTCAAAGTCTTTCTGCAGTTTAATAAACAATTGCAGAACAATGATAATGAAGTTGATGTGGTCAAAGAATGGCTAAAGATAAAACAATGCTTTATGACCCTAGAAGAATGGTTTAATGATAAAGCATTGTTCCATTTAGTCGGGTATTTGGTTTCACAAAAGGTAGCTGTTGAAACAATATTCGATTTAAGCGAAACCTGTAAAAGTAAATATGCTTTCCGCCAAAATCTTATAGAGCAGATATTTGTAAAAACTTTTGCTAATAAAAACTTAAATGATGTATCTAAGGCATTAATTGAAGCTGAACTATCTGAGCTGAATTATGAGACTGACGCCAAGAAGATAAGATCGATTTTGCTCCTGTTTAATATTGCCAGCTTGTTAGCAAACCCTATAACTAACTCACGTTTTCAGTTTAACAAATACAAGCAGGACAATTGGGATATTGAGCATATACGTTCTGTGGCTTCAGATATGCCGAGAGATAAAAATAAACAAATAAAGTGGCTGGAGAATGTTGTTGACTATATTTCTGACGTTAACACGATTCATATTGAAGAAAGATCGACAGGAAATAGTGAGACTTCGCATGCCATTAAAAAAGATGCAACTGAGTTAGTAAAAACGGACTTTAATGATCAACAGTTTGAGGCGATTTATTTGCGTATTTTGTCTTTCTATGACCCAGGAGGCAATAATATAGTCGATAATTCGATTGGTAATTTAACCTTGTTGGATAGCACAACAAACCGCAGCTATAAAAATGCAGTATTCCCAATTAAACGCTCAAAAATCATTGCACTGGATAAAGAAGCGACTTTTGTTCCGCTATGTACCAAAAATGTATTTTTGAAATATTACAGTAAGCAGGTCGATAAGATGCTGTATTGGGAATCGAAGGACAGTCAAGATCATCAGCAAGCGATGATACACAGTCTTTATGGCATTTTTTGTGGGGAAGGAGTGCATATATGAGTGGCAGAAGTTTAACTTTTTATAGCTTGTTTAACCAAGTTGATTCAGTAGAAATTCCAATTTTGCAACGCGACTATGCACAAGGTCGATCAGAAGAAGAAGAAGTGAGGACACTGTTTTTACGCTCATTATTCAATGCACTAAACCAGCAGGATGGTCCTGTGCGACAACCGCTAGATCTAGACTTTGTTTATGGTAATTACGAAAACAGCGAGAGTAAAGTTTTTTCTGTACTAGATGGGCAACAACGTTTAACCACTTTATTCTTGTTGCATTGGTACCTAGCTGCAGCCAATGGTCGCCTTGAAGATTTTAGAGCACAGTTTGTTTCTAAAGATGGGCAATCACGCTTCACATATAAAACAAGACCTAGTACTACAGAGTTTTTTAATGCCTTGGTGGTCAGTGATTTTGTGAAAGGTGATATTACTAACAGTAAAAAAATTTTTGTCAGTAAGCAAATCATTGATTGTCAATGGTTTTATTTGTCTTGGAAACAAGATCCAACTGTTCAGGCATGCCTTTGTATGCTTGATGCTATTCAGGACATGTTTGCTGATCGAGAAAATGACTTATTTGAGAAACTATTAGTGATAGATAAGCCATTTATCACTTTCCAATTTTTGGATTTACATTCGTTCGGTTTATCAGATGAGCTATATATTAAAATGAATGCTCGTGGAAAACCGCTTACTGTATTTGAAAATTTTAAGGCAAAACTTGAACAATTCATTGAAAGCTGTGCTGAACCATGGCCAGAATATCGTCTCTCCTTCAGAGAAGGAAAGGTAAATGGCTATGACTATTTTATTCATAAGATCGATACTGATTGGGCTGATTTATTTTGGCCTTATAGAAATGTATGCTCAGATGACAATACATTTGATGATGAATTTATGAACTTTTTTCGTCTGATTATCATGTATCAATGCTTGTTGAATAATAGAGCATCAACTGATTTCTTAACTCAGGCAACGGATGCACTTTTGGGTGATCAGGGGCGTTTAAAAGAACCAAGTCTGTCAAAATATGAAGAGCTGAACTGTTTTAATCAAAATTTGATCATCCGCTTTATAAAAATCATCGATCTGATTTGTGATAAAGGATTGAAGAATAATAAAATTCGACTCTATATGGCAGAAACCTATTATTACGCGGAAGAAGAAACCTTTAAACGAATTATCAGCAATGGCGCAAGTTATGATGATAAATTACGTTTTTTTGCTTTTTATTCTTACTTGGTAAAGGGTGAGGATTTGGGTGAATTAAAGAATTGGATTCGTGTAATCTATAACTTGGTAGAAAATACGGTTACGGATTCTGCGAGTAAGTTTTACCAAGCACTGTTTGTCATTGATGAATTAAGTAAGATAGATTTACCAATTTTGGATGCCCTAAAGGCAGATTGTAAGGTACCCGCTTTTTTACAAGCTCAGGTACTGGAAGAAAAGATAAAAGCACATCTAATATTGAAGTCTGATGAATGGCATGAGGTCATTATCAAGGCGGAAAAACATCATTTCTTTAATGGACAAATTGGCTGCATTTTAAATTTTGCAGGTATCTTGGATTTTTATAGAAAGTACAAGCATTGTGATTGGGAAGATACTTTTAATAAACAGTACTTTGAAAGATTTAACCGATACTTTCATTCGCTTAGTTATGTCTTTAATGTAATCGGAAAAAGTTCTTCATCGATTGGATACGCATGGGAAAGGGCTGTATTAAGTAAAGGTGTTTATTGCACTTCAGCCACTTGGGATAGGTTAAATCTACTCAGTAGCAGAAGTACTAAAAGTAACATACCGCGAGACCATAGCTGGCGCCGAGTATTGCGTATAGGTGATGAAGCTATTGAGAAAAAGCAAACGTATGTTAAGGCAGTATTAGATGATCCGTTGTTTACTACCAATAATTTAGCTGTTTCTTTGCAAGCAATTTGCGACGAAGCATTACATAATACCGAATTGGATGCTTGGAGACATGAATTAATCAAACATAAGGAACTCTTTGACTGCTGTGAACAAGGGTTTATTTCACATAATGCTTCTGAGACCATATTGCTTGGTAAGTCTCAGCGTAATCATTATCACTGTGAGTTTTTCACTAAAGCTTTAGAACTTGAGCTTCAAGCAAGCAAAAACCTACTTTTTCCTTTTACATTGATAAACTATGAGGCTGTTAAGTCCCGTGAAGAAGATGCTGGAATCGTCATAAAAGGTTTAGTCTTTGATAAAAAGGACTATCTCATAGAGATTAAAAGACCTGCAGTCAATTTTACTCTCTATTTTAAAGATGTTAGTCAGGCAGAATTCCCAGATAAGCTAAAATATATTCTTGAAAATCATGGTTTTAATTGGGGCGGAGATAGTTCTGTTTTTCATAATGGACAGATGAATATGCAGCAAGTCAAAAATAAGCTATTTAATTTATGCGATGCTTTAAAGGGTCTGCAGGATGAGTAACGTTGGTTAGTCAGTATCGTTAAATTTTTTCATATCCTGCTCATAATGGAGCAGGATATTCTCTCTTAGTATCTTGTTCTGATTCTAAGCTTGAGCTAAAGCTTCTTTTAAAAAATCTGGTCTCTTTACAAACATTTTAAAGCTTCAGTGGCTGCATCCACTAATACCTCGTTTTCAGTTTCTGTTGTTCTTTTAGGCGAAGAAACAATACCACTCGTATAAGCTAACGTTAAAAAGTTTTGATATTTAAATCCTTTAGTGGTGTTGGTGTTAAACGTGCTGTTAATGCTGTTGTTGAAGCATGTTTAGCTCATTTAAAGCAAGGTGTTAAAGGAATATACGATAAAGGTGCACACCTTGAGGAACGAAAAGAGATGATGCAGTGGTGGTCTGATGAGCTTGAATCACTATTAAAATAGCAACCGAATTGTTACTATGAGTAAAGAGATAAAAAGATTATAGCTTTGAACTTTAGGGGGTTTTAAAACTAAATGACTGAAGGTACATTAACATTCGCATATGATTCGTTAGAATCAATCCGTAAGCGTCTTTTGGATTTAAGTTCAAGAAATGCATTATTGAATTATAAATTTCCAAGAGGAAAATGCCTTCAGTTTATAGATACTACTCCAGATATTTTATTCAATGCATTGAATGAAAATAGTGTAATAGATTTACTACCCGTTCCAAAACCATCAGATTCTGAAATTAAAAAATATTATGGAATGGAGGAAAAAGATAAAGCAAGTATTAAGGATCAAACTCCTAGTGCAGAATCTTGGGCTAAACAATTGGGATATCAAACTAATTTTGAACTTGATGAAAACTGTTCAAAGGATTCACTCGTAGTTAAAGATAATAATATTTTACAGACACTATTATATCCAAAAGATTTGGAAACTAGGCTCAAGCATATAAGGCAACAGGCTCAATCCTCTATTAGCGAGACAGGTTCGAATGTTTTATATATTGCGATTGGTTTTTTAGAATGGACAGATAGTAAAGATTCAAATCTAAAACGTTTAGCACCGCTTTTCACTTTACCTGTGAAAATTGAGAAAAAGGCAAAAGCCAAACATGGGGGCTATGATAATTTTGAACTGACGATGTTAGATGAAGGGCTTTTAAGTAATATTACATTACATGAAAAATTAAAAAATGATTTCGGTTTAGAATTACCTTTGTTAGATGATGAAAGTACGCCAGAAGATTATTTTAAATTGATTGAAAAAAATATTTTAGCTCATGAAGAGGGTTGGAGTATTAAGCGCAGAGCTTGTATAAGTTTATTAAATTTTACTAAACAAGCAATGTATCAAGATTTAGATCCTGCGAATTGGCCTGAAGAGCACTCTATTGAACAACATCCAGTACTTCAGCAATTATTTAGTAAAGTAGCCAAAGAAAGTCAACATCCTAGTTTTGACTCTGAATATGAAATTGATGAAATCGAAAATATTCATGATAAATTCCCAATTATTTATGATGCAGATAGTTCACAACACAGCGCCTTAATTGATGCTGTAAAAGGTGAAAACTTAGTCATTGAAGGTCCACCTGGGTCTGGTAAATCTCAAACTATTACAAATCTTATAGCGGCTGCAATTAATGATGGTAAAAAGGTTCTATTTGTTGCTGAAAAGATGGCAGCTCTCAATGTTGTTAAAGACAGATTAGATAAGGCAGGACTAGGTGGATTTTGCCTTGAATTGCACAGTCATAAATCTAATAAATTAAAAATATTGCAAGACTTAAATGAGCAATATAAACAGTTTAAGCAGTATGCTAAACCGAACCAAATACACCTAATAAAAAATAAATTAGAGTTGTGTAAAAACAACTTGAATCAGTACGTAAGAAATATTAATAAAGAATGGGGAGACACACAGCTAACTGGACATCAAATTTTATCAAAGGCAACGTATTTTAAAAATTTATTGAATATAAATCCTGAAGAAATATTGATCGATAATTTAAATGTAAGTTCTTTGAATCAGGAAAAAATCCATAGTTATATTGATTGTGGAAATTTATTGGAAAATGCCTATATACAAACTCGCGATCAATGTACAAATAAGGAAATTTCGAAACATTATTGGTTTGGTGTTAATAAAGTTAATTTAATTGATTCAGAAAAATCAGAAATTATTAGTTCTCTTAAAGAATGGAATAAAGAGTTAAAAGCAATACAGTATTTATTTACCGAGCTTTTTTTGCTTGATGATATAAAATTAGAAGTAGTTGAAAGAGTTGTTCTTGATACAAAAAAATTACCAATTTTTGATGAAGCAGTATCTTACCATTTAATTAATGATCTAATCGAAAAAGTTGATTTACTATCTAAATATACTGATTTATATGCTGAAATAAATAAAAACCATAGTGGCATTACTGCAATATTTAGTAAAGCCTATGTAAATGAATTAAATTCTCATACAATACAGAATATTAGAAATTTGATAAATGAAAATAATACATTTGATAAAACTATTACTCTGGATGATATAGACGATTCCATAAGCAAGTTAGAGGAAATTAAAACTGCTTTATTAGATTTAAAGCCTGATATTGAGTTGATTAATAAAAATATTCCTTATGAGCTCAAGAGTGTATTTGGATACTCTGAAGAGAATTTTAGTGAAATGGAATTATTGGTAGGTCATTTAAAGAGCTTGCCATTTGATCTTCTTAAACATAGGAATGAAATATTTGACGAATCTAGTATTGATCAATTTATATTGGATTTTGAGCCTATATTTAATAAATTGCATCTAAATTATCAAGATTGTCAAAGTTTGTACAAAATAGAGAATTTACCAAGTGTAGAAGAATTAGAGCTAAATTATAAAAATATATGTATAGGTGGATTTTTTAAATATTTCACGATGCGTTGGTGGAATGCTCGTAAATTCATATTGGGTATGAATAAAAATATAAATGCGCCATTCATTGAAATACAGGATAATTTCCCAAAACTAATTGATTTCAAGAAGAATATTGATTCTTCTAATGAATTGAATGAGAAATATAAAATTTTAGGTGATATGTATGATGGAGTAAATACGCCTTTAGATGATATAAAAACATTGCGTGACTGGTATAAAGGTGTTCGCCATGAATATGGAATTGGTTTTGATGAGCGGGTGAAGATTGGTTCAGCTATTCTAAGAATAGAAAGTCATTTAGTAAAATCTATTATTGAAGAATATGACCGTAAAGTTGAGCCAAAATTAAACAAAACATTGAAGTTATTGCATGATTTTTCTGCCTTATACTCAACTAAAATTAAAAATCTATCTAACCTTCACCAAATTATTGAGGATGGTAGTGAGATTTCTCGTACTTTAATGTCTCTTAAACAATTAAAGATTGAATTCGAACCATCTTTCATTTCGAAACAAATTTCATTATCTGATATTGAGAGTGCATTGAATTTATTTGATGCTAATATGCTGAATTTATTAAAGTTTAATGAAATTAGAAGTAATAATCCTATTTTGTCAACCGAATGGAATTTTGATGACTTAATGGGTGAAATTAATAGTAAAGAAATGAATCGAGCTAAAAAAACTCTTAGTTTTTTGCATATAATTTTAGATTCGAGTGAAATTATAAAAGAGAAATTAACTCAAATTTCTGATGCAAAAAATTACCAAAATTTTAAAAGAGTTTTAGAAGAAATTTCTGATAATTTTAAGAATGAAGATATTTTTAGAATCAAATTTAAAAACTGTTCTAATATAGATGAGGATTGGCTTAATCAGTCTAAAATTTCTTTTAGTGATGTGATAATAAGAAATAATTTAGCTTTAGAGAATGAGGATTGGATATTTACATGGAGTAATTATTACACAATTAAAAATAAAGCTGAAAATTTAGGTTTAAGAAGTATCATTAAAAAGTTGGAAGATGGAGTGCTGGAGGACTGTTCAGTTGTTAATGCAGTTCAACTATCTTTGTATAGTTCTTTAGCAAAGTATATTATTAATACTGATACCTCAATTCAAAAATATAATGGGATGGAATTATCAACGATGGTTGATAATTTTAAGAATTATGATAATGAATTAGTGATTTTACAAAGAAAGCAGATCGCTAGTAATGCTGCATCATGTAATGTTCCGGTTGGTATAGCCTCTGGCAGGGTATCTGATTTAACGGAATATTCACTAATTTCTAAAGAAGCCTCGAAAAAAACAAGACATATACCAATCAGATCTTTGCTTGAGCGAGCACCTAATGCAATTCAGGCATTAAAACCTTGTTTCATGATGAGCCCTATGTCTGTAGCTCAATACTTAAAACCAGGTCTTTTTGACTTTGATTTGGTGGTAATGGATGAGGCTTCGCAAATTTTGCCAGAAGATGCGATTGGAGCATTGGCTCGAGGTAAAAGCGCAATTATTGTAGGAGATCCAAAACAATTGCCGCCAACTAGCTTCTTCAGTACATCAATAAATCTTGATGAGGCAAATGAAGATGAATTAGTTGGTGTAGAAGATGCTGAAAGTATTTTAGATTCAGTCATATCATTGTTTAAAACAAGACGCTTACGTTGGCATTATCGCTCACGCCATCAATCACTGATAGCATTTTCAAATAAACATTTTTATGATTCTGATCTTGTTTTATTTCCTTCACCCATTCAAAGTTCCCCTGAATTTGGTATTCGATACAAGAAAATATCTGGAACATTTAATTCTGGAAAAAACTATCAAGAGGCACAGAGTGTTGTAGATGAAGTATGCCAATTACTTCTTCAAGATAGAAATGAGTCAATTGGTATTGTTGCAATGAATAGCCAACAACGAGATGAGATTGAAGATCAATTAGAACTTAGACTATCTCAAGACTCTATATTGCAGGGGCTTTATGATAAAAAAATGGGATCAGATGAGCCTGTTTTTATTAAAAATCTTGAAAATGTTCAAGGTGATGAAAGAGATGTTATTGTCATATCAATGACATATGGACCTTTGCAGATTGCAGGTAAAGTTTTTCAAAGGTTTGGTCCGATTAACCAAGGTTCAGGTTGGAGACGACTCAATGTGCTGTTTACTCGCTCCAAAAAGAGAATGCATATAATTTCATCAATGAGTTCAACAGATATTTTATCATCAGAATCTAGTAGTAAGGGTGTGACTGCACTAAAAGCATTCTTAAGATATTGTGAATCTGGTTTCTTACATGAGGAAAAAGTTACAGGGAAAGCGCCTGATAGTGACTTTGAAATTGCAGTGATGAAAGCTCTTGCAACTCATGGATACGAATGTGAACCACAATTGGGAGTGGCTGGTTATTTTTTAGATATTGCTGTCAAGAACCCAAATAATCCAGGTGAATATTTATTAGCAGTTGAATGTGATGGAGCAACCTATCATTCAGCAAAATCTAGTCGAGATCGTGATCGACTACGACAACAAATTTTGGAAAGCTTAGGATGGAAAATACATCGTATTTGGTCAACAGATTGGTTTAAAAACTCGCAAGAGCAGATGCAAATTTTACTAGAAAAACTGAGTAATCTAAAACCAACTGAAGAAAAAAGTGTTTTTAAATCTGAAAATTCAGTTATCTAAGAAAGTATTAAAAGATAATCAATATTCATTAGGATTTAATCCTCTCCCAGAAGATTCAATTGATCTTGTTGAAGGAGGGGATTTAGTTAAATATGTAGATAGCAGAAATCCTGAGAAGGTGGTAAGTGTTAAAATTTCTAATAATTTTAATAATTATCAGGATGGTATAACACATTGTAATAGTCCTTTAGGACAGGTGTTACTAGGCCTTACTAAAGATGAAAGTTCAACATTGTCTTTACCAAGTGGTGATGTAAATATCACTGTAAAAGAGATTATCAAGCCATAATCTATTGAATATAAATTTTAATTTAATCAAAGTTATAAGTTAATTTTAAAGCATTAAGAGGGTAACATGCTTCATATCTGGGATATTTACGGTAAATATGTACTTTTAGAAGGGGAGTATGCACTATCTATTCAAGTTTCTATTAAAGTTGAAGCAGATGAATATGGTGAGTGTGTAGATTTTTATCATGAATATGTAAAAGTTTTAGATCAGGATAGCTTTGAAATTGAAGAAATTGGTATTTCGGTTGCACATGCATATCCGGGTAAAAAAGTAGTCGTTACTGCTTTATTACGTTTATACGATAATTCAGACTTTATCAAGGAGGCCAAATATCTTCAATTATTTGATACCGTGGCTGAAATTAAAGATATTGATGATAATTAAGAATTAGATATTTACTTAGAAGATCGTATCAGACACTATTCCCAAGTAAACCCCACATCAGAAACAGTACCTCTATTAGCTTGTAAATTAAAAACTAAAGGTGATGAAACTCTGATTAGTATTAAAGCTACATATTCTCCTGAGCCAGATGAAGATGGGCAGGTGCAGGATTTATATTTTGAATATGCACAGCTATTAGATGCAGAAGGATATGAGATAGAGGAAGCAGGTTTAAGCTTTAAAAACGCAGAACCATACAAACCGGTTACTTCAACTGCAATAGTTACTTTTTACGATAATCCAAGCCTTGTTAAGAAAATAGCATATATCCGTTTTTTTGATGCTGTGATCTCAATTCATGACCCTTATAATCAAATACATGGTATAGAGAAGCCAATTAGCAAGGTGGTAAATAAAGAAAATAATTGTTCAATTTGTGGCTCTTTGACTCTAAATACATCTGAAATTTGTAATAAGTGTGAAAATGTCTTGTCAGAAAAGAATTCTATTTCTAATAGTGTTTCCAGTCCTCTAGAAGATTTAAGTAGAGAAAAAAATTATAAAATTCAAAATGAGCAAGAATTAAATAGATGTGAGTCATGTCAATGTAAGCTTCCGATAACTGAAACTATGTGTGATTTTTGCAAGACAGCTCGGATTAAAGAAAAAATACTTGAAGAGCTGAAACAAAAAGAGGAAATAGAGAATTTAAGAACTTCTAAGAGTGAATTGAAGCAATGGCCTCAACATGCACCTCTTGATAGTCCTCCAGCCTTATTAGACGATCAAAAGAAATCTTTTAATATATGGGGGATTATTATAGTTCTTATCATTTTTGCTCTTCTTTTAAAATCTTGTTTTTAAAAAATTTTATATATAAAAACAATATTTTAGAGATTTAATTTGCTAATATTGATTAAATCTAAATAATATTTTAGATATTTCAAATAAAAAAGGCTATTTCTACAGGAAATAGCCTTTTTTTATTCAATTTTTTTCATGCCAAGATAGGCCATATTCCAATTTATAAACTGCATTTTATTGCGATTCAACCTAATTAGGAAATCATAGGTCACGAAGTTTTCATGCTCGTGTTGCATTAGCTAAATAAGTCATTTATGCCACAATAAATCATAGAAATATTGCTAACATTACATTTTCCACAAGTATAAAACTTGTTTTATATGCACTATGGTTATGCAGGATAATCTAGTAGAGCTAAACTAAAAGTTCAGTACTGAATGATTATGAATTTCCTTAAAAGGATAAGTGTGAAGATATAAGATTTTCACCCTATTTTTGTTTAGATCACATTGTGTAGGTTATGTGCCTTATAGTCTGTAATGATCTTTCTATCCATGATGATGATACTGGTCTCACGTCGTATCGCTAAATTGGTCTGTGCCATATTCTGAGTTTCATACCATTTGTAGTATGCATTAGAAAGCCAATTCCAACTGCCAATCACCAACAATCGATCATCTACTAGTAGGACCTTCTCATGAGTTCCTTGCGGAATACGGATAACATTATCTGAACCAAGTACCTTGATGTACTCTTGGACCAAGTATTGATCATTGTCATCCTTCTGATTCATTTCTAAGTTGCTGTAACCATAATAAATCCTCAAATCGATACCACGCTTCTTAGCTGCTTTGATTAGATCCAATTGTTTTTGGACTGGCGTGTTGTGAGGCTTACGAATCCATGGAACCACAATCACAATAGATTTCTCTGCATTCTCAAGGTAGAACTCAAATGCTTTGATATGTTGAGCATCATAGATGTGTTTTTCTACTGCAAAACTGATTGAGAAATCATGGTAACTTGGACTCTGGCTACCAAGCTCTAAATAGAAATCTGAAGACGTCCGTTCAGCGACTATTTTTAATGGGCCATTTGTTTGCTTAAGCTTGTGGTAGTTACCAACAACAATAAACTGCTGTTTTGCACGAGATACTGCTACGTTAAGCATGTTTGGACGTGTATTTTGGAAAGATGGACTGTCCAATTCCTCAAAGATCACTGGGCTATAAATAATCACGTCAAAACCAGTTCCTTGGAATTGGTGCACTGTGCCGATACGAGTTTCAAATTCACATCCAAGGCGTTTACCATAAGCATTCAACAATAAGCGTTTTTGATCCGCATACGGTGTAATAATGCCGATATCAGCCTTCAGGTCGTAACCAGCCTCTTCTAGTTGGTTTAATAACTCACCAATGGCACGTACTTCGTCCAGATTCGTCTTTCCGACCGATCTTGAACCATCTACATGATAGAACATCAAATGATGCCCACCAAGCGCATTGAAGGCTTTTTCGATTGATTCCTTGGGCTTGAAAGTAGCAACGCTGAGATCTTTATATTCAGCAATATCAATAAACAATTGTGCGATCGGGGTCTGGCATCGTCTATGCTCATCTAAAATGATTCCATCACCAATATCGCTGATTTCACCAGTTAAGGTTCCAGCTGCTCGGTGATACGCTGTAACCTGACCGGGACCAAGCATTTTGTATTCCTCATCATGATTAAGGAAATACTCATTGTAGATTTTTTGAATAGATGGTTTTGAGATTGTGCGAATTGGCTCTAGCTGTAGAGGATCACCAACCATCATCGCTGTGTTACTACGTGACAAGACTGGAACGAGATTTTCTACTGACACCATCCCAGCTTCGTCAAGTAATACCAAGTTCCAAGGTTTTATGCCTTTAAGCTGATCAAGTTTCTTATATCCAGACATTTTGTATGCTGAGGCTAATGTAGAAGCAACAACTGGGTACGCCAATGAAATAAGATTATAAAACTTCGTACTTTGCTTGATGAATTTACCAAAATTAGGAGTAGGTGTATTTCCACCAAGTAGCATGGCCGACCAATGAGATAAAGCCTCAATTAATTCATGTTTACGCTTCAACTGCTCTTGGTAAAGGAACTGTACAGAATCCTCAAATATCTTGCGATTTAACCCAACTGCCTTTAAACGTAATGCATCCGATAAATCCTTACATCCCTCAAAGTTTTCATTAAATCGCTTATGAGCATCTATAAATGCATTCAAATTGATTGATGCTTGATGCAGTGTATTTAATATTTCAAGCTGTTCGATTCCACGATTGAGTTTTCTTTTAAATTCACTCAACTCATCATGTCGGCTTAATACTTCATACGAAGCTAAAAGATTGATTTTAGCTGGAGAAAACATTGCAACGATCTTTAAAAATTGAAGCTTGAAGAAGTCACCAAAAGATAATGCGAACGTACCACGTACTTTTTTATTCAGCATCCAATCTGAGAATTGTGAAGGTGAGAATTTTTTAGGCCAATATGCCAATAAGTTTTTCACGCAATCCATGGCAACATGGATTTCATCAATTTGTTCTGACAATTTGTTATTTTCAAAAGTCAGTTGAGTTAATTGTTGTTCCAGAATTGTATCTGAATATCCTTTATTTTTTAACTCAGCATCTAACTTTTCACCAAGCTCCATCTGATATTTAGTTAACTCTTTACGAAGCGCGTTAGGATCAAGATTACTGTTAGGTGTAATGAATGGAACTTCGGCTTTTGTCTCTTGGAGTAGCTGATAATCATTTTGAAATTGATGGGCAATCTTATTGATTTCGCTGATACCGAAAAGAATTTCCGTAGTTAGTGAATCATATTTCTCTTTATCAAATTCATTCTTTTCAATATGAGAAATATGTGGCTCTAATCTGTTTTTTACTTCATTTTCTATCTTTTGCTTTGAACCACCATGAAACCAAAGCCAGTTTAATTCTTTTGTGAATTCATCTGCTTTTAGATCAGCAATGACGTTATCCACGGCTTTAATTGCTGTAGAGCACACTAACATATTATGATTGCGATCCTTCCCATTAATAATTGCAAGTGCACGAGCGGTAACTTGCTGGGCAATTAAGGATTTGAATAGGGTAGTTTTACCAGTGCCGGGAGCACCTTGAACTGCAATCAATGGTAATTCAGGTTTTATATTAGCCGCTTGTATTGATTGAAACTGTCCACGTCCTAATGAGTATTCACGCTCAAATAGACCATAGATTTTTGTTTGATGTACTGGACAGCTTTTAATAATCGATTGGCTATTGTTAGTTTTTCTTAAATAGGTGTTGAGCAATGGATAATTTTTTGACACATAACTTTCGCTGCTTTGATCAGTTTTTTCTAATTCTGACAGTAAATATTTAAAGTCACCAAGATCACGGTTACTACCGAAATCATCATTAACAGCTGAAAAGATTACGCCACTAGTATTTGGAGCCAAAAAGATTTGGTTGAAGTTATTGTTTTTCATTTGCAGGCGCTCATTTGCCCAACTTAAGAAACCTTCATATACCGATTTAAAGTCTGAGTGTTTGGTATCGCATAGCAAGTTAACCATATCAATGAAATTACGAGTTTCGTCAATTTGACCTATATCAACATCAAAATAATTCAGCAGTACAGAGATATTTACCTTAATACTATCGGGTAGGTTTGAGGATATATCAAAACCAGTGAATCCACCTCTTACCAAAAAATCCGAAGGGAGATCTACGATGAATAAGGGAAGATAAAATGTCTCACGATTCTTGTGCATCGTAAGCAAAGGAAATGCAAAAGAAAGCTGGTCTCGAATAATCTCTGCATTTAGATCTTCATCAAAAGTTACGTACTTTTCTTTGAGATGTGCAATTTGGATTGGATGCAATTCAACAAATACACCATGGCTATATACATTCTCAATTAAATCAGAGTCCTTAAAGATAATATTTTGGCAGTTATTAACACCAATCACAGGGATTTTGGACTTTTCACAGCCTGTAATCTCGATAAAACGCTGCCAAGCTTTAAGTAAACTCGCCTGATCTAAACTCATTGTTAACTCAAGTTATTATTTAAATAAATATTATCATATAGATAAGTGTTTATTAGGCATTAAATAAAATACATGTCTGTTATATCTACATTTGACGGAATATTTTGTGTTTTAAAAAGTGTAGTTAGTGGAAATCTTCTGTAATTTCAGCACACCTCAAAAATGAATTATTGCATCATCGCAATTATACAATCAGAGAAGAAGCACAAGGAGATATCATGTACGATATAGTTTGACTGTGATATAGAATAAAATGTATCTTATATCAAAATTAATGAATTAAATGTCAGATGTTATTTATTTAACTTATGTTTACCTAAAGTTTAGTTCATATTTGAAATTATATTTAATTGGTAATAATTTTAATAACTTAGACGATTAAATGGCTTTGTTGCACAAACCTATCTGTAAAGGCTTTTTCAGCGATATAATTTTCAAATGAAGAAGCCTACACACAAAATCTACCGCACAACCA
>NZ_JAMXXC010000019.1:0-54429 GCF_024129855.1 Acinetobacter lwoffii | reverse complement strand
TACGAGGCATAGCGAATAGTAAAATTGGGTTTGGCGATTTGATTTTACTACTTCGCTATTTTTTTAAGCTAAAAGTGTCAACACACCCTAATTATGTGTGAGCAGAATGCTTCACCAGTATTTTATGAAAAGCTGGATAGACTACTCTGCATTGATCAGCTTGAGCATGAACAGCTGTTGTGGGTGACCAATGTCTTGCAACACATCAATCTGACCAATATGGGAATGGGCTTTAGTTTTGCGCCTGAATATTTACTGCGGTTTTTGAATGATCATGTGAAAATTGTCCAGACTGATCAGGCACTGCCAAAACTGGGCTTGTATGCAACATTTAACAAGAATTCCCAAAATCCTGCATTGAAGATGATTACCCAAGCCCTTAACAATACGACAAGTATCTGAATTGCAGGAAGGAATATATGTTAAAGCTGATTTATTACGTACCGGATGAAAATTTGGAAGACACCAAAAATGCGATATTTGCAGCAGGGGCAGGCGGCATTGGTGAGTATACGGACTGTGCCTGGCAGGTTTTAGGAACCGGACAGTTTAAGCCGCAGGAAGGTGCAGATCCTCATATTGGTGAAGTGGGTAAACTGGAACAGGTACAAGAATGGCGGGTAGAAATTCTGGTGCCGGATGAAAAGGCAGTCGAAGTGGCCAAGGCGCTGAAAGAAAGTCATCCTTATGAAGAGCCAGCCTTTGAATTTATTCAGCTTCTGGATATCAAAGTCTAAAATTGATACTCTGCTGCGGCGCGTTTAACTTAGCGCGCCGTTAATCTAGATTCAGAAACCAGCCGACCTGCTTTTGTTATTATCATTTCTTCCAGAATAATCCAAAGAAAAAATATAATAAGGAAAATAACAATGCCGTGGCCAAAACCGCTGAGCAGTGCGCTTAAGAATACCCTCAGTAAATCTATCCAGTACGGTACAGAAATCCTGCATCAGCGCATTCCATATTCGCCAGATAATCCCTATCTGGAAGGTATATTTGCACCAGAGCGGCAGGAACACTTTTCCACAGATTTAAAGGTTGAAGGGCAGATTCCTGCAGAACTGGATGGTGCATTAATGCGGATTGGTCCAAATCCTATTACAGTCAAAAACCCACGCAACTATCACTGGTTTACGGGCGATGGCATGTTGCATGCGCTCAGACTGAAGGGTGGTGAGGCACATTGGTATAAAAGCAGTTATATCGGTTCTGCCAGTGTGCAGAAAAAACTTCATCGACCACAAATTCCCGGTAAAACGCGAGGTGTCGCGGATGCAGTCAATACCAATGTTATCCACTTTGCCGGAAAAATCTGGGCACTGGTAGAAGCGGGTGCATATCCAGTTGAGTTGAATGCTGCACTGGAGTCAAAACGACATCATTTGTTTGAAGATGATCAGGATTTTCCATTTACTGCCCATCCGCATATTGATCCTGAAACGGGCGATATTCATGCGATTTGTTATGATGCTTTAAGTCAGAACAAAGTTTTTTATCTACAGATAGATTCCACAGGAAAATTGAAACATCACGTCGACATTCCAGTGAAACATGGTCCGATGATTCATGATTGTGCTATTACCAGATCCCAGGTTCTGATTCTGGACCTGAATGTTAACTTTTCTGTATGCAGTGCTTTAAAGGGTTCAATGTTGCCATATCAATGGAATCCAAAACGGCAGGCACGCATTGGTATATTGCCTTTTGGCGGTAAGGCAATAGATATTCGCTGGTATGAGATTGATCCCTGTTTTATTTTTCATACCGTGAATGCTTATGAGCTGGATTCTGGTGATGTGGTTATGGATGCGGTGGTGCACCCCAAAGCATTGGTCAGTTCGATTCAGGGACCGATTGAAGATCAGGATATTCGGCTGGAGCGGTTTATTTTTGAACACGGTACTGGAAAAGTGGTGCGGACGATATTATCCGAGATGAAACAGGAATTCCCACGGATTAATGAAGCTTATACCGGACGGCCTTATCGCTATGTCTACACTATTTCCTTTGGCGAGTTTGATGATCCTCCTCATGTCAGCAGCAATAATCTTTTGAGCCATGATGTGGAAACTGGCAATTCAGAAAGCTATTCTTTTGGAGAGAATTGGGTGACAGGAGAGGTGATATTCGTCGCACGGGAAGGGGCGCAAGCTGAAAATGATGGCTGGCTGATGTCTTATGTTCATGCTTTAGATGGACGCCCATCCAAAGTGGTGATTCTGGATGCACAGCATATGGCTGAAGGGCCGATTGCAACCATTCATTTACAGGTACGTGTACCCGTCGGGTTTCATTGTAACTGGGTTGATTATCGGAAATTGAGAACCCACTATTCATAGGTTTTGATTATTTACTGGCATTTTTAAGATGGCATAGCCTTCATATAGCGTGAAGACTTCACTCTCTGTTTGCAGGCTGATAGGGCTTTAAAGAACGAAAAATATATTGCATAGGATAAGCAAAATTATGTGTTAGGCAGAAATTCATTCTTGAATCTCTGCCTAAGCGCGATATCCATATCACCAAATGAGGTAGAACTTAAGGCTTTGTTTTTCTATAGCTGCTATTAAACCTTCTGAATAAACAGCTCACGATCAAAACGGTACTGTGGGAAAAATACTCCATCCTCAGCACGTTCACCCGCACCAATTACCATGACCGGATACTGTTCATCATTTAATTTCAGAATTTCACGAACCATCGGCTCATCAAAACCTTCCATCATACAGCTGTCAAAACCATAAGCACGTAAAGCTAAGACCAGATTTTCACAAGCGAGCGCCGTTGTTTTGGTCGCCCACAGTTTCGCATCAGCTGGGCTGAAAGCAGACACTGGCATTTGTTTGTCCAGTGTACGGGCAACTTTGAAAGCCACTTTCTTAAAGTTACCAAAAGCATTCAGATAACCAGTCTTATAGTTGTAAGGAATATATTTATAGTATTTCTTAATCGCGGGCGGTGCTTCAGGAAATGGAAATTCATTCACATTACGTTTCGCCATTTCATCGATACGATCGGTACGTGCGATACAGACAATTAGCTCAGAAGCAGTTTTAGCTGCCAGTTGACTCATACAGGCTTTGACCAGACGTTTTTTCTTGCCCGGATTTTGTACCACATAAAAAGTCCAAGGCTGCAAGTTCGACGAATTTGGTGCCAACAACGCCAGATCCAGACAGGCATCCAGCACTTCGACAGGAATTGGCTTTTTGGTAAATTTACGCACTGAACGTCGACTTTCAATCACTTTACGAAAATTATCGACATCTATATCTTGAGGTGTAGGTTCGTAATAACGTTTCTTTTCTGGATTTGAACTATCTGTTGTTTCGGAAGAGTTTTGAGAGTTTTGATTTGGCATATTCAAATTCTTGGAAAAATAAAAGATTGAGGCAGTCTAAACTACCTCACTGAACTCATAAGTTTGAAAATTAGTTGAATTGTGTGAAATCAGGTTTACGTTTTTGCATAAAGGCTTGAACCGCTTCCAGCATTTCTGGCGAGCCGACACGCTGCATGAAAATTTCTGCTTCATGGTCAATCCATTCCACAATTTCATTCACATTGTGTTTCATCAAGGCTTTGGATTGCACCAGTGATGCCAATGGCAGAGCAGAGAGCTGGGCAGCTTGTGCTGCTGCTTTAGTGTAAACATCTTCTTCAATGTTATTCACCAGACCTGCGTCGAGCGCTTTTTCACTATTGAATTTTTGCGCAGTCAGCAATAATTCGGCCGCTTTATGATAACCCGCTTGCTGAATCAACAGCTTGCTTGAAGCACCTTCAGGCGATAGACCCAGACTGACAAATGGAATCTGGAACAGGGCGGTATTGTCACTATAGACCAGATCACAATGTAGTAAGATCGTCACGCCAATGCCGATTGCAACACCACGCACGGCTGCAATCAATGGCTTGGAAAATTTTGCAGCAGATTTCAGTAAAACAAACGGTGGGCCTTCAGCGGCGGGTGCCTGACCTTTCTTCGCGGCAGATTTCATAAAATCCTGCATATCATTGCCCGCACTAAAGTCTGCATCCTGACCACGTAAAACGACCACACGAACTTCAGGCGCCTGATCTGCTTCATCTAAAGCTTTCGCAATCCAGAGATAAAGTTCGCTATATAACGCATTTTTCGCTTCCGGACGATTGATGGCTAAAGTGAGTACACCATGTTCTAAATTCGCATTCAAATGCTCATGAGGTTGTTGAATACAGCTCAGTGTCATCGTACTATCCTTGCTTTAAAACTTAATTTGATTTTATGGGAATGATTATGTCGCATATTTATTGGGGCAGCACAACTCATGAGTCATAAAAAACTGATCCCTTATGAACTATACATTTGATTATCTGGTTTTCATTGGCCGCTTTCAGCCTTTTCATCTGGCGCACATGCAAACGATTAACATTGCCCTGCAACACAGTCAACATGTGATTTTGGCTCTCGGCTCTGCGCAAAATGAACGCAATATCAAAAATCCATTCTTGGCTTCGGAGCGTGAAGCCATGATCCTGTCAAATTTCAGTCCTGAAGATCAAGCTCGGATCAAATTTGTAGAAGTCATTGATGTTTATAATGATGAAAAATGGCAAAAACTGGTGAAATCGCTGGTGAATCAGGTTATTGAACCGGATGCCAAAGTTGGGCTGATTGGGCACTTTAAAGATGATTCTTCTTATTATTTAAATTTTTTTCCAGAATGGGAAATGGTCGAACTTGACAGCCTGGAAGATGCCTTATCCGCCACGCCGATGCGTGAAGCTTATTATCGTGGCGAAATTCAACGAGATAAATTTCCACAAGGCACGATTGATTTTCTAGAGAATTTCCAAAAAACCACGACCTATCAGCAACTCAGTGAAAAATTTGCCCAGAATGATAAAACCAATCTGCTTTAAAAGTATCAGGTTGTTATGGGTTGATTCATGGTAGTTTGAGCATGCTGTTTCAAACACTCCCCAAGGATTTCTAGACCAGGAGACTGTTCTTTCCAGTGATGCCAATACAAGGGCACTTCAATTCGCATCTCACTTGAAAGTTCAAGCAGTCGACCTGACTCCAGTAAATCCCTGGTTTGATAGTCCGGCAGCCAGCCATAGCCTAGACCCATGACAATCGCATCAAAAAATGCATGAGTCGATGGAATAAAAAAGTGAGGATATTGTGCTAGATTCAGGCCAAATTCGTGCTGAATAAATTGGGTATGGAGTTGGTCTTTTTCATTAAAAATAATGGCAGGGGCAAGGCGTAGCGCATCCCGATGTACGCCTTGATGAAACCAGTTTCGGGAAAATTCAGGCGTAGCGACGAGACGGTATTGCATCTGTCCGATCAATTCTGCCCGGCAACCTTTCATTGCTTTGGCTTCAGTACTCAAACAGGCATTGACGAGACCTGCTTCTAACAGATGATGAGTCTGTGATTGATCATCCACCTGAAAATGCAACACAATTTTATGCTGGATCAGCTGGGCTTGTAAGGTTGGTAATAGCCAGGTCGCGAGCGAATCAGCATTGGTGGCAATATTCAGACAATAGAAACCTTCCTGTTGCAATTGTCCACCCAAATCCTGCATCAGATTCTGTTCTAGCAAACGTTGATGCTGTAAATAATGCAATAAGGTTTGTCCGGATTGAGTCACACGGCAAGGTCGATCTCTCACCAGAAGCAATTGTCCCAATTTTTTTTCCAGACTTTGAACACGAAGGGTCACTGCCGAGGCAGTAATATTTAGCTGCTCGGCAGCAAGATCGAAACTTCCCGTTTTTGCAACTGCGTAAAAAGCATCACATTGTTTTGCATTCAGCATATCTGTTATCTAAAAATAATTTAGTTAAATTGATATTAACTTAGTTTTAATTAATCGCACTCATTTTTTTGCATAATTCATTTATTCAAAAAAAGGGGAATGTGATGTTCAGTTATATGATGAGTGGTTTTGCTGTGGGAATGAGCCTGATTGTCAGTATCGGTGCACAGAATGCTTTTGTATTAAAGCAAGGTTTAAAACAGCAGCATGTGTTCTGGGTCTGTGTGATTTGTGCCTTGTCTGATTCCATTTTAATTCTGCTTGGCGTACTGGGCTTTGCGCGTGTCATTGAACATTATCCGGATATTATTATATTTTCTAAATATATTGGCGCAGGATTCCTGTTTTATTATGGTTTGCACCATGCGATCAGCGCATTTAAATCAACAGAGGTTTTGGCACCAAGTGATCAGCTCACAGAGCATTTTCTACAAGTACTGATGATCTGCCTGGCTTTTACCTGGCTAAATCCGCATGTTTACTTAGACACAGTCATATTGATTGGATCAATTTCAACTCAATACGCCTTAGGAAAATGGTGGTTTGCTTTAGGCGCTGTCTGTGCTTCCTGGTTTTTCTTCTTTAGTTTGGGATATGGGGCAAAGATACTGACGCCTTGGTTCCAACATCCAAAAGCATGGAAAATACTGGATGCTATTATTGCCTGTACCATGTGGGGCGTCGCAGTGTCATTAATTCTCAGTATTTGATTCAGGCTACGAAAGCTGATAGATCGGTTAAGAGTTGTCTAAGTGTGTCATTTTAGATAGTGATCGTGAATAGGCAGCGTAGAAAACAACTCTTTTCAGTGCTGCAAGCATATGGATATTTCCAATATAAATTGAACTTAAAATAAAGGATCTGGTTTGTATAAAAAATTTATAAAATCAAAATTTTATAAGAGGAAACCAGTCTCCTGCTAGGCTAGCAGGGCCACTTATTAGAGAAAAATCAAAGCAAGTATTTTGTCCGTTAGTCATGAATGATTTTACAAAAACTTCAATAAACTGGTATAAAAATAACGAAAACCTGTTCGCTCAAAAACAAGAAAGTTTAGTTTCAGATTAAGCGGTGTACTTAAATCCGATCAATAAGAAATTAAACAAGGTGGATTTAAAATTGAAAACAATAATAAAAACTGGGCTCCTTAGCCTAGCGATCTGTTTAGCTTTGACCAGTCAGTCTTTTGCAAGATCATGGACCTTAACTCCCAAAAGTGATGTCGGTTTTGAGATTAAGTCGATGGGTCTTACTGTAGTTAAAGCCAAGTTCAATCAGGTTCAATCCACGATGCAGTTTGACGTTAAAGCACCGCAAAATGCCTCAACTCATCTGGTCATGGATGTGGAAAGTTTAAGCTTTAGTAAGCCGCTATTTAAACATATGATTTTGGGCGAAGACCTGTTTTATGTAGAAAAATATAAGACTGTAATTTTTAAAAGTATCCAGTTTAAAGACTTGGGCAATGGCAAATACAATGTTTTAGGTCATTTAACCCTGCGTGGTGTGACCAAGCCTGTGATTTTTGAAACAACCTTTAAACCCAGTATGTCGAATGCCAACCTGCTTGATGTTCAGGCATCTGCCGTGATTAACCGTAGGGATTTTGGTATGAAAAAAGGAATTGCCGGCGTAGGGGATAAAGTGAATCTTCATCTATCAGGACAGTGTGAAATGAACTAGGGGAAATATAAAATACTTGATGATATGAAAGTTATTGTAAAAAAAGCCCGAATGTTTCGAGCTTCTATTCATAGACAAACATGCAATTAAGCAGCTTGCAAAGCTTTTAAATCTTCCAGAACTTGTTCTGCATGACCTGCTGCTTTGACCTTACGGTATTCTTTGACCAGTTGGCCATTATGGAAAATAAAAGTTGAACGCTCAATGCCCATTACTTGTTTGCCATACATGTTCTTTTCTTTAATCACATCAAAGTGATTGCACAACACTTCTTCTTTATCGCTGATCAGATTGATACTCAAATTTTGCTTTTCAGTAAAGTTCTGATGCGCTTTTACCGAATCACGTGATACGCCAAGAATTGTGGTGTTTAAAGCATCGAACTGATCTTTTAAACAGGAAAAGCCAACTGCCTGAGTCGTACAGCCTGGCGTAGAATCTTTAGGATAAAAATAAATCACCAGCCATTCTGTATTCAACTGGGTTAAATTGATTTCGCCTGTCGTCGCAGGAAAATTCTGGTCAAGCAAACTAATTTCAGACATAAAAACTCCTGTTTTCTTTAAATTTTTTCAAAAAAATAAGCCACATTATAGTGGCTTATTTTATCAAAGAATAATCAGATCTTATTTCTTTGGTGCCGCTTGCGCTGATTTCATTGCTTCTTCAGTCAAAGTTTTCAGTTTGCCTGTTAACTGTGGACCAAAGCATGCTTGAAGATCTTTATTCTGCTTCTGTACAAAAGCTAAAGTGCCTGGGCTTTTCTTCTGGTTAATGGTGCTTTGAATTTCCCATTTTTGTGCATTGGTTAATTTGCCATCTGCTTCAATAGCACAACCACAATATTTGCTGACTTCAGCAGCCGTCAATTTTTTACTTTTGCCAGTTTCATTTTTACAAACATTGATCAATGCAGATTTTACATTGGTGCTTTTATAAGCTTGTTGTAATTTGTCATCAGCCGCTTGAGCCGTAGTTGCGAACATAGCAGCAGCTGAAACAATTGCTGAAAGCACGATGCTTGATTTTAAATTCTTCATAAACTCTACCTTGTTATTACGGTATATAACGTGTCGGGTCTTCAACACCTGCGTCCGCAAAACCCTGTTTACGTAAACGACAACTGTCGCATTTGCCACAGGCACGTCCTTGGTCATCTGCTTGATAGCATGACACCGTTTGACTGTAGTCTACGCCATGTTCAATACCTAAGCGAATAATATTTGCTTTGGATAAATGTAACAAAGGTGTTTCAAATTTGAGCGCCTGACCCTCTACGCCAACCTTGGTCGCAAGGCGTGCCATGTTGGCAAATGCGTCAATAAATTCCGGACGGCAATCCGGATAACCGGAGTAATCAACTGCATTAATTCCGATAACAATCGCTTCAGCTTCGAACACTTCAGCTGCTGCTAAGGCGTAAGACAAGAAGATGGTATTACGTGCCGGAACATAGGTAATCGGAATGCCAGCCTGTTCATGGTCGGGCACCTCAATACTATGATCGGTAAGGGCTGAGCCACCCAGATTACCCAGATCAATATTGATCACTCGATGTTCCACACCCGCACGTTGCGTTAAAGCCTTTGCTGCATCCAGCTCGGTGGTTGAACGCTGACCATATCGAAAACTGAGTGCGATACATTCATAGCGTGCCTGCGCCCAAGCCAGACATGTTGTTGAGTCTAATCCGCCAGATAACAGTACAATGGCACGAGGGCGCATAAGCTGATTCTCCAAAAAAATACTTTACAAAAAATTAACGACCAGTTTCATCATTCCATAACAACTTGTGCAGTTGTAACTGGAAACGAACAGGGAGATGGTCTTCTAAAATCCACTGAGCCAAATCACGTGCCAGTGGAGGTAAACAAACCGCACCTTTTTCGACCGCAAATGCAGGCGAAAACCAAACTGTACTCACTTTGTCTTGAAGTTGGTACTGTTCAAGCTGCTGTTTTGACCATTCATAATCTTCACGATTGCATATCACAAACTTGATTTGATCATGTGCAGTTAAATGATCGAGATTAGAAAGCAAATTCCGTGCAACTTCACCTGAAGTTGGTGTTTTTAAATCTAAAACTTTGGAAATACGCGGATCCACTTTGGACACATCTAAAGCGCCACTGGTTTCAAGTGAAACTTCACATCCTAAATCCGCAAGTCGCTGCATCAGGGGCAGGGCATTGGGCTGCGCCAGTGGTTCACCGCCGGTCACACAGACATAAGGGGTTTTAAAATCAAGCGTGGTCTGGATAATATCGTCCAGAGACTGACGCTCACCGCCTTCAAAGGAATAGGTGGTATCACAATAGCTACAACGCAATGGGCAACCGGTTAAACGGATAAATACTGTTGGCAGTCCTGCAGCATTGGCTTCACCTTGCAATGAATAGAAAATCTCCGTAATGCGTAAACCCGCAGACGGATCAGAGACAGGAATTGCGGAAGATCGAAGCGTATTCATAACAAAACTAACCAATGAGAAATAAATAACCGGGTATAAAAATAAAAATCCCTACGATTATTACTAATCGTAGAGACAAGGAGCAGTTGAAGCTCCGAGGAACACAAATGTGTCCTCTAAGTTAAGACATCTTAGTCTTCACGTAATAGATCGTTCAGACTTGTTTTAGAACGAGTTTGTGCATCAACTTTTTTCACGATGATGGCAGCATACAGGCTGTAAGTGCCACACTTAGAAGGGAGACTACCAGCAACAACGACTGAACCTGCTGGTACGCGACCATAATGAATTTCGCCAGTGGCACGGTCATAAATCTTGGTTGATTGACCAATGAATACGCCCATTGAAATCACAGAACCTTCTTCAACGATTACGCCTTCAACGATTTCAGAACGTGCACCGATAAAGCAGTTATCTTCAATAATGGTTGGATTCGCTTGAAGCGGTTCAAGCACACCACCAATCCCTACACCACCTGACAAGTGAACATTTTTACCGATTTGCGCACATGAACCTACAGTTGCCCAAGTATCAACCATCGTGCCTTCATCTACATAAGCACCGATATTGACATAAGAAGGCATCAAGATCACGCCTTTGGCCTGGAAAGAACCTTTACGTGCAACAGCAGGCGGTACAACACGTACGCCAGCAGCCTTGAATTGTTCTTCAGTCCAACCTGAGAATTTAGTCTCTACTTTGTCATAGAAACGAAGATCACAAGCTTCCATTGGTTTGTTGTCGTTCAATTTAAATGATAACAATACCGCTTTTTTAATCCATTGATGAACAACCCATTCACCATCGATTTTTTCAGCAACACGTAAAGTACCATTGTCTAGGCCAGCAATTACTTCCTCAACTGCTTGACGGATTTCAGCAGAGCAATCTGCAGCTGTGAAATTCGCACGGTCTTCAAACGCTTGTTCAATGATTGTTGAAAGCTGCGACATGATCTTCCTTCCAGAAAAAAATTTTCTAGATTTTACACTATATTGCATTAAAAATAGTTGAGCAGAGCTAAAATAGATGAAAAATCGCCAAAAGCGTGGGAAATTTGAAATAATGAACGTGATAAGTGTTATTTTTCATTATTTTAAAATGTAGGAGAAGTGTTAGAAAAATCCAGGTTATCAACAAGAAAAATTAATTTGTATCAAAAAATAACAAAAGATCAGCAAAACGTGAATAAAAAATATTTTTTAAGTCCTTTATATTGAGCTCATCACGAATAACTAATGATCAAAATAAGTTCTTTTGAGGAGAGAAATAATGAAATCTTTACATAAAATTTTAGCAGTTTCTATTTTGGCTGCAGCAGCTGGTTCTGCTATGGCTGCTGATGAAACGATCGTAACAGATGAAGGTGTAGCATCTTTCTCTTTCTTTAAACCTGCAGCTGTTCGTGCTGAAGTCGGTACTACCGGTTATGGTGGTGCAATTTCCTGGAGTGCTAACCCATATGTAGGTGTCACTTTAGGTTATAACGGCGGTGATATTTCCTGGTCGGATGATTTATCAATCAATGGTTCTGATTATGACCTGGATATGGACAATAACCTGACTTACCTAAATGCTGAAATCCGTCCTTGGGCAAACTGGTTCTATATGGCGGCTGGTGTAGCTTATGTAGATAATCAATATGATATCGATCGTCGAGTTCGTTCGGGTGAAACCTTCTCCGTAAATGATGTTGAATTCAAGGCAGTAGGAGATGCACGTATTAGTGGTGACCTATCTTATAAAAATAATATTGCACCCTACCTAGGTATTGGTTTCTCTCCAGCGATTACTAATCGTTGGGGTGTGTTTGGTGAAATTGGCGCTTACTACAATGGAAATCCAACAGTTAACTTAACTTCAAGTGGAGTTGCTACTCCTACAAATCCTGGAGTTATTGCTGACTTTAACCAACAAGTTCAGTTGGAAGAAGATGATATTCGTAACGACAATGAGTACGAATGGCTACCAGTCGCTAAACTTGGTGTAAGCTTCCGCTTCTAAGATTTAACCTCATAAAAAAACGGGCTTCGGCTCGTTTTTTTGTTTTTTTAGAACAATTTTAAAAGTGGTAACCCAGTTTCAAACCTGCGATCCAGGCACTGTTATCAGAAACTGCGGATAAACCTGCGATCTGTGGCGTAATAGGTTCTGATAAGGAAATTTCAGGTTTTTGAAACTTTAAATAATATAGTCCTGTAGCAATATCCCAGGTTTCTTGAATCTTATAAAGATGACCTAGTCCGATGCCCCAATAGCCATCACTCGGATTCAGGGTTGAAGCCGGATTTCCTGTACCAGAATCCCATAAGAGTTCGATAGAATTTATGCCAAAAGATGGCCATTGATGAGCAAGTCCGATTTTTCCAGACCATTGATCCTTACGATAATCAATCATTCTAAAAGATTTTACTTCAGGGAACTGTAAGGCTGCATAGTCAATTACAGCGCCAAATTTAGGCGGCTGGATCACGAAATTTTGCCAGTTCGACCAACGCAGCGTGCCATAGAGTGCATTTTGATCAGTTAAAGCTGTCTGAAAATCCAGATTTACTGACTGAGGAGTTTGAATTTCTGTATAAGGTGCTGGATTCGTACCGACAACAATCGATTCAGTAGTTTTATTGTGATGAGTGATTGCAGAACGATAGGTCAGTGCGGTTCTAAAAAAATATTCAGGAATCTGATAACTGATTCCAGCAAGCCAGCCCCAAGCGGGATCTTGTTCAAATGTGGCTCGATAACCATTGAATATATAAAATGTCTGCCCGGATAAATATAAATTTCCCTCTAAGCTTTGACAACTTAGTCCTGTATAAAAATTCCAGTTATCGTTTGGTTGAAAGCCAATTAATGAGGTCAAATTATGGCTCTCAAATTGAATGGTAGCAGCCTCAATTGGAAGTGCTGCACCTGCAAAAACAGGATCATAATGATAAGCGATATCTATAGAATAAGGCTGATTATAAATCAGTCCCCACGACACTTGAGGATGCAACTGGAATTTTAATGCGGCATTTGAGATCAATTGGTTATGGGCAAGATTTCCTGTTGAAAAATCGGTGATGCCTAATTGTTGCAGCTCTTCGGTATGTTGTACCTGACCGCTGATATCAGGGCGAATCCAGGCCAATGAAACTTCAGCATAATGATTTTTTTCAAAAAACGATTGGATGCTTTGGTTAGATTGTTCAAACGCTGCTGCATAACCTGACCCGGAGAAAAACAAGCCCATGGAGAAAAGAGCAAATTTATGATTGATCATCTTGGTATAATTCAATTTATTATGCACGTGATTATGCTTGATATTTATATTCTTTATCCACTCAAAAAATAAAAAAGAGGCGATGTAGCCTCTTTGATTAAAAACTTAAAATACTGCAATTTATTCGTCTGGATAAGCCACTTTTTTCAGTGCCTTAATATCTGCGTCTGGTGAGCAGAGGGAAATAAACTCGTAGCCATAACCGCGTAATAAATGACCTTTACGCACTGCAATCCAGGTGGTATTTACGCCGAAAATATCGGTTTCAATCTGCTTTAAACGGTAATCCCGCTCCGGGTCATAGGCCACATCGTTGACAATGCCGACACCCATATTCATTTCTACATAGGTCTTGATGACATCGGCATCCAGCGCGGACATCACAATATCCACATCAAAACCAGCTTCTTCAAAAGCGGTATCAATCTTGGAACGACCGGTAAAACCACCGTGATAGGTAATAATCGGGTAGTGCGCCAGATCTTCAATACGCACGTGTTCCTTACTCGCCAGTGGATGATTCTGCGGGGTAATAATACTGTGTTGCCAGTTATAATAAGGTACGCTGGCCAGATTATCTTCAGTGGTGAGTGCTTCGGTCGCAATACCGATATCGGCTTGACCTTGCAGCAGCATTTCCGTGATTTCAACCGGGCTGGCCTGTTGCAAAATCAAATGTACTTTAGGGAATTCTTTTTTGAATTGGCTGACAATTGGTGGCAACACATAACGCGCCTGGGTATGCGTCGTGGCAATCGTCAATGTGCCTTCATCGACTTTATTGAAATCATCGGCCAGACGTTTGATATTGTCGGCATCGACCAGCATGCGTTCCACAATGCCTAAAAGTGCCTGACCTGGTTCGGTTAAGCCCAGTAGGCGTTTACCTTTACGGATAAATAGCTGTACTCCCAGTTCATCTTCCAGATCTTTAATATGCTTACTTACCCCGGACTGTGAAGTATAAAGCGCAGCCGAAGCTTCAGTTAAATTAAAGTTTTGTCTAACCGTTTCTCGTATAATTCTTAATTGTTGGAAATTCATAATTCTCTTACCCTAGAAGAGGATGGGGCATTTTAAAGCCCCATCTTTTGATCTTAAGCGACCTGGTTTTCAAATAAATGCAAGTTAACCGCACTTAACCAAACAGTTTGATTTGGGCGGAATTGATGCGCTCTCGCTTCATCAGGTGTGAGTAAAATTTCGATCAGATTGCCTTGACGGTCATTTAGCTCTGCAACGACTTTACCCGCGATCCATAATTCACGAATGAAGGTCGCCTGAATGGCATTGTCGTGTGGCTGTGCATGGATGCGTAGTTCATCTGGACGTGCGAATAAAATCACTTCACCTTGAGCGGCATTTTTTGCACCCTCGAATTGAATACGGTCTTCACCGAGCTGGATGATGCCTGCATTGTTTTGACCTTCAAAACGGTTCGCCTGACCCAAAAAGTCGAATACAAATGGAGTTTTCGGGGTTTCATAGACCTCACGCGGTGAACCGATCTGCTCTACATTGCCTTTGTTCATTACTACGATCTGATCTGCAACTTCAAGTGCTTCTTCCTGATCATGAGTCACGAAGATCGAAGTAATATGCAATTCGTCATGCAGGGTACGTAACCAGCGACGCAGTTCCTTACGTACTTTGGCATCCAGTGCACCGAAAGGTTCATCTAGTAATAATACACGTGGTTCAACGGCCAGAGCACGTGCAAGGGCAATACGCTGACGCTGACCCCCAGAAAGTTGAGCTGGATATCGGTCAGCCAGGAAACCGAGCTGAACCAAGTCGAGTAAACGTGTCACGCGTTTTTTAATTTCCGCTTCCGATGGACGGGTTTTACGTGGACGCACACGCAGGCCAAAGGCGATGTTGTCAAATACCGTCATATGACGGAACAGGGCATAGTGCTGGAATACAAAACCGACTTCACGCTCACGCACATGAACATTGGTGGCATCCTGACCTTCTAAAATCACTTGGCCACCATCCGCAGATTCCAGGCCGGCAATAATCCGTAGCAAAGTGGTTTTGCCACAACCAGATGGGCCAAGAAGCGCGACCAGTTGACCATCTGGGAAATCCAGCGAGATATTTTTCAGTGCATGGAATGCACCAAAGTGTTTTTCAATATTTTGTACTTGAATACTCATGTGGGCATTCCTTAAGAAACTGTTGAATCTTCATTACGTTTGTCTTGTTTTTCCTGGCGCAGTTCCACCCATGTTTTTAAAATCAGGGTCACAATTGCGAGGAGAGCCAGAAGCGAAGACACGGCAAACGCAGCACTAAAGGTATATTCGTTATAAAGAATTTCGACGTGTAGCGGTAAGGTATTGGTTTCACCACGGATATGGCCGGAAACCACCGACACCGCACCAAATTCACCCATGGCCCGCGCATTACACAGAATCACGCCATAGATCAGACCCCATTTGATATTGGGCAGGGTCACTTTCCAGAAAGTCTGCCAGCCAGATGCACCGAGTACAATCGCAGCTTCTTCTTCTTCGGTTCCTTGTGCTTCCATTAACGGAATTAGCTCACGCGCAACAAAAGGTACCGTAATAAAGATAGTCGCTAGGACAATCGCAGGCACTGCATAAAGGATCTTGATATCGTGATCCATCAGCCAAGAACCCATCCAGCCTTGGGTACCGAAAATCAGCACCAGCATCATACCCGCGATCACAGGTGAAACCGAGAAAGGGAGATCAATAATGGTGGTCAGGAATGATTTCCCCGGAAAGTTGAACTTCGCCACAGACCAGGCTGCCGCAACACCAAATACGACGTTAAGCGGTACTGCGATTGCAGCAGTCAGCAAGGTAAGTTTCACGGCTGACAAGGTATCCGGATGCACCAGCGCTTGGGTATAAACACCAACCCCTTGTTTAAATGCTTCAACAAAAACCAGAATCAAGGGCAGAATCAAGCAGCTCAAAAAGAAAATCAGCGCAATCGTGAGCAGGGTATAACGTACCCAGGTCGGCTCGCGGGTTGCATCGCGGGATTGCAGCTTTTCAGCCAGCGCATTGCTGTTGGTATTTAAACTCATCGCGCAGTTCTCCCGGTACGACGGCTGGCCCATGCCTGTAATAAGTTAATCAGGAATAGCATCACGAAGGAAATCAGTAGCATGACGACAGCAATCGTGGTTGCACCAGCATAGTCATATTCTTCTAAACGAGAAATAATCATTAACGGTGCAATTTCCGTTTCAAAAGGCTGGTTACCGGCAATAAAGATGACGGAACCATATTCACCGACACCACGGGCAAAGGCTAAAGCAAAACCAGTGATCAGCGCAGGCAGCAGAATTGGAAAAATCACTTTGGTCACAATCTGAAAACGGTTGGCACCTAATGCAGAAGCCGCTTCTTCCAGTTCAGTTTCCAGATCGCTGAGGACTGGCTGAACGGTACGCACTACAAAAGGCAGACCAATAAAGATCAATGCCAGTGTAATACCAATCGGGGTATAAGCGACTTGAATGCCAATCGGTTCTAAATATTGACCAATCCAGCCGGTCGGTGCATATAAAGAGGTCAGGGCAATACCCGCAACTGCGGTTGGCAAGGCAAAAGGCAAATCTACCAGAGCATCGACTATACGTTTGCCCGGAAAGCTGTAACGTACCAGACACCACGCCAGCAACAGGCCAAACACTACATTGACCAGTGCAGCGACAATGGCCGCGGTGAAACTTAACTGCAATGATTTCAAGATACGTTCAGAGCTCAGGATTTCCCATAAGCCATCCCAGCCAATGCCCAGTGATTTAATAAAAACAGCTGATAGCGGGATCAAAACGATTAATGACAAATACGCTAGGGTAAAGCCTAGAGAAAGACCAAATCCTGGCAGCACTCGGGATCGCTGCGACATGATTACTCCTCAAAAGAGAGAATGCTGATTAAAAATAACCAGCGAAATTAGAAAATAAATTTGGCACAAGCATAGTTTGCAGCGACTAAAATGCAAATTTAAAATAATACTTGCTCTCATCAACTTTGCTGATATGGGGCATAGTGTTTTCTGAAATCAAATATTGTTCAATTCCAGGAAAAGGGCCAAAACCAGAAGCGACATTGACATGACCGACTGCGCCCAGATTGATCGGTTTAATTTTCCAGGCTTGGGCCAGTATGTGCGCATCTTCAAAGCTTAACCATAGATCATTTTCACTGATCAATAACGTAGTGGGCACTTGAAGCTTGAGCTGTTGAAAATAGGCGCTGTAGTCTGTTTGACTATCACGCGCAAAACCATTTTCCCCAAACCGTGCCGGATTAGCCGGTGCCACCAATAGCAGATTTTTTACTTTTGCATTGAGTTCCGGATGTCGGGCAAGAGCCGCAATACTGGTCAGACAGCCAAAGCTGTGCGCGACAATCTGAACCTCTGCTGGAATGGCTTGCAGAGTTTTGACAAATTCTGCCACCCAGATATCCAGTACCGGATGATTCCAGTCCTTTTGCTGCACACGGGAGCATCGCATCAGCCGGTGCTGTAAGCAGGTTTGCCAGTGGTTGTATTCACTGCCACCTACACCGGGAACGATAAGCGTATGAATCATGTCGATGCTCCTGTATCAATCAGCCTGGAGGATTATTTTGCGCTGTTGGCTTTGACGATCTGGTCAAAGACACCACCATTTTCAAAGTGGGCTTTTTGTACCTTGTTCCAGCCGCCAAATTCCTGATCAATCGTCACCAGTTTTAGTGGTTTGAACACATGCTTATATTTTTTTAAAGCGGCTTCACTACGTGGACGATAATAATGTTTGCCTGCCAGGTCTTGCCCCAATGGTGAATACAGGAAGTTCAAATAGCCTTGAGCCAAGTGCTGGTTGCCTTTTTTCTTGGCATTTTTTTCTACAATCGCCACCGGTGGCTCAGCGAGAATAGACAGAGAAGGAGTAATAATTTCAAATTTTCCCGGCTGTTCGCGAAGGGCCAAATGTGCTTCGTTTTCCCAAGCGAGTAAAACATCCCCGATGCCGCGTTCAGCAAAAGTCGTGGTTGAGCCACGTGCCCCAGAATCCAGCACTTTGGTATTTTTATAAATTTTACGGACAAATTCTTGCGCAGTCTTATCATTACCGCCCGCCTGATGTTTGGCCCAAGCCCAAGCCGCCAGATAATTCCAGCGAGCCCCACCTGAGGTTTTTGGATTTGGGGTAATGATTGCTACACCCGGTTTGACCAGATCACCCCAATCTTTAATTGCTTTAGGATTGCCTTTACGTACCAGAAAAACGATGGTTGAAGTATAAGGCGTCGAGTTTTGCGGCAATTTCTTCTGCCAGTCCGCAGGTAATAGTTTTGCTTTTTCTGCCAGCACATCAATATCGGCTGCCAGTGCCAGCGTGACCACATCCGCATCCAGACCATCAATCACTGAACGTGCCTGTTTGCCTGAACCGCCATGTGATTGCTTGAAATTGATTTTTTGTCCGGTACGGCTTTCCCAGTATTTGCCAAAATTCTTATTTACATCTTCATACAGTTCACGGGTCGGATCGTAGGATACATTGAGAAAATCACGTGCTGTTGCACCGAAAGAGGTTGCCGAGATAACAGCTGCTAAAACCCCAAGTTTTAATGTGTTTGAAATGCTCATCTGGACTGAATCTCTGATATGTTCTGTAACATAAGCGCAGAATAAACTTATTCTTTATGCATAAAAAATAATTAAAAATGAATTTTATATGAAAAAAAGAGATAAATAAGTTCTTAAGTGATTGAAATAAGAATGGCCTTATGAATAAAGGCCATAATGAACTGCATTTAAAGCATTATTTTGCATGGTTGGCTTTGACAATCTGGTCAAAGATACCGCCGTTATCAAAATGCTGTTTCTGAACCTTAGTCCAGCCACCGAACTCTTTATCGATGGTCACCAGTTTTAATGATTTGAACACACTGTTGTACTGCTTCAAGACATTCGCATTACGTGGACGGTAAAAGTTTTTCGCAGCCACAGTTTGCCCAGCAGGTGAATACAGATAATTCAAATAGGCTTTGGCCAGATGTTCATTGCCATCTTTCTTCGCATTCTTTTCTACAATCGCCACCGGTGGTTCAGCCAGAATAGACAAAGAAGGGGTAATGATTTCAAATTTGCCCGGCTGTTCGCGGACGGCCAAATGCGCTTCATTTTCCCAAGCGAGCAAGACGTCACCGATGCCGCGCTCAGCAAAAGTCGTAGTAGCACCACGCGCACCCGAATCCAGTACTTTGGTATTTTTATAGATTTGACGGACAAAGTCTTGTGCTTTGGCATCATTGCCACCTTTTTGATGTTTGGCCCACGCCCAGGCAGCTAAATAATTCCAGCGCGCCCCACCTGAGGTTTTCGGGTTTGGAGTAATAATGTCTACGCCCGGTTTAACCAGATCGCCCCAATCCTTGATTCCTTTTGGATTGCCTTTACGTACCAAAAACACAATCGTCGAAGTATAAGGCGTCGAGTTTTGCGGGAATTTCTTCTGCCAGTCTTTCGGCAGCAAACCGCGCTCTGCAATTTCATCAATATCTGCCGCCAGTGCCAGTGTCACGACATCTGCATCCAGACCATCAATCACCGCACGTGCCTGTTTGCCTGAACCGCCATGCGACTGTTTATAATTGACTTCCTGGCCAGTGGTTTTTTTCCAGTAAGCACTGAATTCTTTATTAAAGTTGTCGTACAATTCGCGAGTCGGGTCATAAGACACGTTCAGGAAATCTTTTGCTGAAACGCTTAAGGCGCTTGCTGAAAGTAGCGCTGCCAGTACCCCAATTTTTAATTTACGCGTGTTCATTTTTTGCCTCAAGTTTTTTAGCTTTTGTTAGATGAGGCAAGAATAGCTTGAGATTTTTTGCATAAAAAATAATTAAAAAAGAATTGGATGTGAGTAAAAAAGATATATAGGTGAAGCCTGAATCTGACTGCTCAATTTTTCATTTTAGAGGCTGCAAAATATGCTGTATTTAAAAAATGCCCAACAGGTCAGCCAGATAGATGTGCTGGATCGTGGCTTTCATTATGGTGATGGCTGTTTTACCACGGCCCGGATTCGGCATAACCGGATTGAATTATATGATCGTCATCTGGCACGTTTGCACATTAGCAATCAGAAATTAAGCCTGAATGCCAATCTTGATCTGATTGCAGAAAGCTTACAGATTTTACGTGCATCAGAACATGAACTGAATGGCACATTGAAAATCGTGCTGAGTCGTGGAATTGGTCAGCGCGGTTATAGCTTGCCGGATCATCCTGCAGATCTCTGGCTATTTTATTATCCTCAAACCGTACAGGATTTTAAGTTTGAGCAGATTCAAAGTGGCATTTTACAGCAGGCATTAGGACTGACGATGCCGAGTCTGGTAGGGCTAAAAACCTTAAACCGTCTAGAGCAGGTTTTGCTGAAACAGGAAGCAGATCAAAGCGGCTGGCCTGAGGCCCTGGTGACAGATGTACAGGGCGGTGTTGTCGAAGGGGTAAGCAGTAATTGTTTCATTCGTATAAACAATACATGGATTACGCCGGAACTTCGTTATAATGGCGTCTTCGGTGTCATGCGTGCAGAAATTCTACAACGTATGCAAGATCAGGGAATTAGCTGTCAGCAACGCTGTATCGATATGGATGAAATCAACCATATTCAAAGCCTGTTTTTCTGCAATGCACTCAGCCCGATGAAAATTGTCACGCAATTTGAGCAGCGAACCTTGGATGGCGATGCTTGTATTGAAATTTTTAACCGTCTTCGATTGAACCAGATGTCTTAATATGTCAGCTTCCAAACCTAAAGCCAAAAAGAAAAATAAAGCGAGATTCTCCTCATCTTTCAAAGGAATTGCCTTGGTCCTGATGGGGATTGCTTTGATCTTGGCGTTGATCCTGAAAAGCAGTTTGTGGAAGGAGTATCCTGTCGAAGGAAAAAAACAGCTGCTCGCGATTGAATCTGGTCAAACCTATTCCGGTTTTATTGATCGTCTGGCCAAAGAAAATCAGGTGAGTTTTCCGATCATTCTCAAGCTGTATCAGCGCATCATGATTCATGACAGCATGAAAGCGGGCGTCTATGAAGTGCGCCAGGGCATGAGCATCCGTCAGGTCTTGGAGATGATTTCCGATGCAGACAATGCCCAGATGAGCCGGATTCTGGTGATTGAAGGAACGACTTTTAAGCAACTGATTGATGCCCTGAAGAAAAATGATCTGGTCACCAAAGAAGTGCTGCATCTGCCTACTGAGCAATTACTCAAAGAACTGAATATTCCGTTTTCACATCCTGAAGGGCTGTTTGCACCGGATACTTATTTCTTTGCCAAAGGTGAAACTGACCGTAAAATTCTGACCAATCTTTATCAGCGACAGATGAAAGCACTGGATGAGGCGTGGGCGAAACGTGCAACTGATCTGCCATATCAGAATAAATATGACGCGCTGATTATGGCATCGATTATTGAAAAAGAGACCAGTGTAGATCGTGAATTGGAACAGGTTTCTGGGGTATTTGTACGCCGTTTAAAAATTGGCATGCGTTTACAGACCGATCCAACAGTGATTTACGGAATGGGCGATAATTATAATGGCAATATTACCCGTAAAGATTTACGCACACCGACGCCGTATAACACCTATACTATTTCAGGTTTGCCGCCAACGCCAATTGCGTTGCCAAGCAAGAAAGCCATTGAAGCAGCCATGCATCCGGATAATTCTGACAACCTGTATTTTGTCGCTACCGGTAATGGTGGACATAAGTTCACGAGCAATCTGAATGACCACAATAAAGCCGTACAGGAATATCTGACGATTTTACGCTCGAAAAATAAGGAATGAGTATGTTTATTAGCTTTGAAGGCACAGAAGGTGTAGGTAAAACCACGCTCATTCGTTCGATCTATGAAGACTTTATCGCCCAGGGCAAAGATGTTATTTTGACTCGTGAACCCGGTGGAACCCCGATGGCTGAGCAGATTCGCTCGCTGTTGCTGGCTGTGAACCATGAAGAAGCCATGGCGCATGATACCGAGCTGTTATTGATGTATGCGGCGCGTGCCCAGCATCTGGCACAAGTGATTCTGCCCGCATTAGAAGCTGGGAAAATTGTCTTATGTGACCGTTTTAGCGATGCCAGCTTTGCCTATCAATGTGCAGGTCGGGGGGTGAGTGAAACCAAGTTGCAATTACTCAATGACCACTTTGTCGCACGCATGCCGGACATCACGTTCTGGTTAGAAGCACCTATTGAACTGGGGATGAACCGAGCACGTGAACGTGGTGCGCTGGATCGCTTTGAACAGGAAAAAGTCACTTTCTTTGAGAAAGTGAGAGCAGGATATGAAAGCTTGTGGCAGCGTCATCCTGAACGGATCAAACGTCTGGATGCAACTCAAACGCCTGAGCAGGTATTTGAGCAGGCCTTAAGTTATTTAAAATAAGCTTGGAATTAAAATACTTTTTATTTAATTTTTCTCTAGGTTTATCTGTGAAGAATCTTCTATATTAAGACTGATATAGAAGATTTTTTAATCATATGAAAACGACCAAAACTGAGATAGAACAATTTTTACAAAAAGAATTTCCGCAAAGTCTGGAGAAGTGCCGGATTGAAGCCGTTTCTCCGCGTGGAGCCACTCTGGTTTATCAGGTGAGATCAGAAGAATTGCGCCCAGGCGGCACAGTTTCTGGCCCAACCATGATGACCTTGGCGGATTTTGCTCTTTATGTCGCCATTCTGGGTGAAATTGGATTGGTCGGTTTGGCCGTGACCACTAACTTGAATATCAATTTTTTACGTAAACCTTCTGGTGGAACGGATATACGGGGAGAGTGTAAGCTGATCAAGGTCGGCAAGGCACTGATCGTGGGAGAAGTCTGGATTTATTCGATAGATCATGAAGAACCTGTGGCGCATGTGACCGGAACATATTCAATTCCACCACAACGTTAAATATTTGAAATTAGAAGACTGGCTATAAATAGCCTAAGCTGACTTTGAGCAAATAAAAATCTAAAAAGAAAAGGAGATATCATCCAAGGATGTTATCTCCATCTACTTTTAACAATTCACCAAAGGTGTTTCCACTTCAAAATTTGGTGGGACGAGGACTGTTTTGCGTAGTTCTGGTAGCAGCTCTGGATAATCCAGGGTGAAATGCAGACCGCGAGATTCTTTGCGGTGCATGGCACAGCGTACAATCATCTCGGACACCAGCACCAGATTACGTAACTCAATCAGATTTTTGCTGACCTGGTAATCCTGATAATACTCGGTAATTTCTTTTTTCAGCATTTCAATACGATGTAGCGCACGTTCCAGGCGTTTGGTCGTGCGTACGATTCCGACATAGTTCCACATGGTTTGACGCAGTTCATCCCAGTTTTGCAGAATCACCACATCCTCATCCGGGTTGGTCACCTGAGAATCATCCCAAGCTGGAACTGCAGGAGCTGGCTGATCGGCCTTGAAATTTTCCTGAATGTGCTTGGCTGCACTCATTCCATAGACAAAACATTCTAAAAGTGAGTTACTGGCCATACGGTTAGCACCATGCAGGCCAGTATAAGAGGTTTCCCCAATTGCATAGAGTCCGGCAATATCTGTCTGGCTATGTTCATCGACCACAACACCACCGCAAGTATAATGGGCTGCCGGAACGACTGGAATCATGTCTTTGGTAATATCGATCCCTAGTTCAAGCAGACGGGCATACAGGGTAGGGAAATGCTCTTTGACAAAGCTTTCATCTTTATGGGTAATGTCCAGCCAGACATGACGAATACCGAGCCGCTTGATTTCATAGTCGATGGCACGTGCCACGATATCACGCGGTGCGAGTTCGGCGCGCTCGTCAAAACGCAGCATAAAGCGTTCACCATCAGGCAGACGCAGATAAGCGCCTTCACCACGCATTGCTTCAGTAATCAGGAAAGAACGTGCTTGTGGATGATAAAGGCAGGTCGGGTGAAACTGGTTAAATTCCATGTTGGCGACCCGGCAGCCGGCACGATAAGCCATGGCAATACCATCACCCGTGGCAATGTCGGGATTTGAGGTGTAAAGATAAGCTTTCATAGCACCGCCACAGGCAAGGGCGGTAAATGGAGCCAAGAAGGTATGCACTTTTTCAGTTGTTTCATCCAGGGCATATAAACCCAGCGCACGATTATCGCCGTCTAAACCGAGCTTTTGTGAACAGATCAGGTCAATCGCAATATAATTTTCAAAGATTTTAATATTCTGTTTTTCTTGGGCCCGTTGTACCAAGGTGGTGGAAATGGCACGACCAGTCGCATCGGCCGCATGAATAATTCGGCGCTGTGAATGACCACCTTCACGGGTGAGATGTAACTGTTCCTGTTCATCCAGAGTAAATTGCACGCCGTGTTTCAGCAGGAAATCAACTGAAGGTTTGCCACCTTCTACCGTCTGTTTAACCGCATCCATTTCACATAGCTGTGCGCCTGCAATCATCGTGTCATCAATATGCTGTTCAATTGAGTCCATTTCATCCAATACTGCGGCCACGCCACCTTGAGCATAAAAAGTGCTGGCATCTGTCAGGGTAGATTTCGCCAAGACTGCAATATTAAAATGATCTGGGAGCGATAAGGCTAAACTTAAACCGGCACCGCCACTGCCCACAATAATGACGTCAAATTGATGGGTAAGGGATAAATTAGACATGTCCATCAGCTAATTTTAAAAAAAGTTTGGTAATAACAGCGCTTTTTTGTACAAAAGGCAAGCGTTGAAGTGCTCATTTATTGATGAAAAAAATTAATCAAAGCCTTAACTTAATGCTTTAATAGTGAGATATTGCCCAGAATAAAGTATTGAAACATATTATTACTTAAACTTTACAGTGTTTGTGATAAAACCTATTTACATAAATTTATCAACAATTTGAGTGAATAATTTATATGAAAATTCTAGACTTAAAAAAAGGATTATTTGCAGCGACCCTCACCATGAGTGCTGCACAGTTGCAGGCGGTCACGCCGGTTGATTTTTCAAATCTGGTCGAGCAGGTCAGTCCTGCAGTGGTCAGTGTCAATGTCGTTAAAAAAATGAGCGAAGAAGAGCTCTTACAACAACAAGTTCCGGAAATTCTGCGCCGCTTTTTTGGCAATCAGGTAATTATTCCGCAGCAGCGTATGCCGCAGGAAAAAACCGGTTATGGCAGTGCATTTTTTATCAGCAAGGATGGCTATCTGCTGACCAATCACCATGTGGTTGAAGATGCTTCCAAAGTCACCATTACCTTGAATGATCGCCGGGAAATTGATGCAACTGTTGTCGGCAGTGATGCGCGTACCGACGTAGCTTTGCTGAAGGTAAATGGCTCGAATTTTCCAGAATTACGGACTGGAGATGTCGGACGCTTACGTGTTGGTGAGCCTGTACTCGCCATTGGTTCACCATTTGGTTTTGATTATTCCGCTTCTGCCGGAATTGTTAGTGCCAAAATGCGTAATATGATGGGCGAAACTGCAGTACCTTTCATCCAGACAGATGTAGCATTGAACCCGGGTAACTCAGGTGGTCCTCTATTTAACCAGCGTGGTGAAGTAGTCGGTGTTAACTCACGGATCTTTAGTGGAACCGGTGGGTATATGGGCTTGTCTTTTTCCATTCCGATTGATGTCGCGATGGAAGTTGCAGATCAGCTGAAGAAAAATGGTAAAGTGACGCGTTCTTATCTGGGTGTAAGTTTGCAGGATATCGACCGTAACCTTGCTGAATCTTATAATCTGCCTAAGCCTGAAGGTTCCTTGGTGACTCAGGTTGCACCGAACTCACCGGCTGCACGTGCAGGTCTGCGTGCGAGTGACGTCATCTTAAAATACAACGGTACCCCAATTTCACGTACCAGCGAGTTGTTGAACTATTTGAACCGTACTGCGCCTCAGCAGCAGGTACAGCTTGAAATCTTGCGTGATGATAAACGCCGTAGTCTTTCAGCGACTTTAAGTGCGGCACCAGATGATACGCCAGCAAAAGCAGGCACGCAGGCTCAGCCGAACAAAGGGCCAGTGATTGGGGTTTCAATTCGTGATCTTAGTCCGGCAGAGCTGGCGCAGTTAGAAATCAAAGGCGGGGTGGTGATTCAGGATGTACGACCGGGTGGTATTGCAGCACAGGCACGAATTATGCCGAATGATGTGATCACGCAAATTAATAACCAGAAAGTACTGAATTCCAATCAGTTTGTGCAAGAGGTGTCTGAGCTGAAAAAGGGTAGCATCGCGCGTGTCACCTTGATTCGTCAGGGGCAGCTTGCGGTAGTCGGGATGCGGATCTCATAAGATTGCTAGATTTTCTTGAAAGACCGCTTGTATAAGCGGTTTTTTATTTTTTGCAATTTACCCGAGCGATAAATTCGGTAGACTTTATAGCCTTAAAATCATGGAAAGGATAACAGCACAGTGAGCGGTATTTTTGATCTTGCATTAAGGGTTCAAGCCAAACATATTGATGGTTTGGGTCATGTGAACAATGTGATCTATGTGCAATGGATGCAGGATGTCGCATCAGCTCATATTGAAAAACTGGGCTTGGGGCTCAAGCAATATGTGGAACTGAAACATGCCATGGTCGCGGTTGAGCATCAGGTGCAATACCGTAAGGCGGCTTTTGAGGGGGACGAGATTATTTTGCGCACCTGGCTGAATGATATCAATGCCTTGTATTCATTTCGACAATATGCATTCTATCGGCCACAGGATCAAACCCTGTTATTTACCGGAAGTACGCAATGGGCCTGTATTGAAATGGCCACAGGGCGCCCAAAACGCATGTCACCAACTTTTACCCAGGCTTATCAGCCACTTTCAGAACATGTAAATCCTTTTGATTTTTCAACTTTACATCTGGATTAATGAGGCAACATTTTCCAGTTTGATCAGTACACTTTGATAATATTGATGAAGAAGTGGAGTTGGGGAGCTATTTTCTAATCATGGTGATCCAGACATCATCTGACCGATGTGTACACGACATAGGGAATAAAGGAAAAAATATAATTCTTTTTCTAGATCACCATTCTGCTATAATCCTTCGCAATTTCTATTCGGCTTTTGTTATGTAATATTTTTAAATTACATAGCGCGTTTTTTTCTCAAGGTAACCCATGGCGCAAGCTAAAAAATCTGTTGATATTAAAAACATTCGTAACTTCTCGATTATTGCGCACATTGACCACGGTAAATCGACCCTAGCGGATCGCTTTATTCAAACTTGTGGCGGTTTGCAAGATCGTGAAATGCAGGCTCAAGTCCTTGACTCAATGGAGCTTGAGCGCGAACGTGGGATTACCATTAAAGCCACTTCGGTAACCTTGTACTATACTCATCCCAACGGTCAAGAGTATCAGTTGAACTTTATTGATACGCCGGGGCACGTCGATTTCTCGTATGAAGTATCACGTTCGCTTGCTGCCTGTGAAGGTGCCTTGCTTGTTGTAGATGCTGCGCAGGGCGTAGAAGCACAGTCTGTTGCCAACTGCTATACCGCAATTGAACAAGGTCTGGAAGTACTTCCGGTACTGAACAAGATCGACTTGCCGCAAGCTGAACCTGAACGTGTGATTCAGGAAATTGAAGATATTATCGGGATTGAAGCCACAGAAGCGCCGACCTGTTCTGCAAAAACAGGTTTAGGTATTGAAGGTGTGCTTGAAACACTGGTCAATGTAATTCCTGCACCTGAGGGGGATCGCGAAGCGCCGTTACAAGCGCTGATTGTGGATTCTTGGTTTGATAACTACCTGGGTGTGGTTTCTCTGGTTCGGGTCAAGCAGGGTCGAGTGCGTAAAGGCGACAAGATGTTGATCAAATCAACTGGTCAAACGCATATTATTACTTCTGTAGGTATCTTTAACCCGAAACATACTGAAACCGGTATGCTGGAAGCGGGTGAAGTTGGCTTTGTGATTGCTGGTATTAAAGATATTTTCGGTGCGCCAGTCGGTGATACGATTACCTTGGCAACCACACCTGAAGTGGCAACATTGCCGGGCTTTAAAAAGGTGAAACCACAGGTTTATGCTGGTCTATTCCCGATTGATGCCAGCGATTTTGAACCTTTCCGTGAAGCATTGCACAAGCTGCAAATCAATGACTCGGCTTTGTTCTTTGAACCTGAAAGTTCAGATGCGCTCGGTTTTGGTTTCCGCTGTGGTTTCTTGGGCATGCTGCACATGGAAATCGTACAGGAGCGTCTGGAACGCGAGTATGATCTTGACCTGATTTCTTCTGCGCCAACCGTAATTTATGAAGCGGTGATGAAGAATGGTCAGACGATTTATATCGACAGTCCATCCAAAATGCCGGATGGTTCAACGGTTGAAGATTTACGTGAACCGATTGCTGAGTGTCATATTCTGGTACCGCAAGAATACTTGGGTAACGTCATGACGTTATGTGTTGAGCGCCGTGGTGTGCAAAAAGACATGAAGTTTATGGCGAATCAGGTTTCCATTACTTTCGAAATTCCAATGGCCGAAGTGGTCATGGACTTCTTTGATAAATTGAAGTCTTGTTCACGTGGTTTTGCATCACTGGACTATAACTTTGTCCGTTTTGAAAGCTCATCTTTGGTAAAAGTAGATGTCTTGATCAATGGTGAAAAAGTCGATGCCTTGGCGATGATCTGCCACCGTAATGATGCACGTCATCGTGGTATTGCACTGGTTGAAAAAATGAAAGACCTGATTCCACGTCAAATGTTTGATGTCGCGATTCAGGCAGCAATTGGTGCCCAAATTATTGCACGTTCGACTGTGAAAGCGATGCGTAAAAACGTATTGGCGAAGTGTTATGGTGGTGACGTGTCACGTAAGAAAAAACTTCTGTCTAAACAGAAAGAAGGTAAGAAACGCATGAAACAGGTGGGTAGCGTAGAAATCCCGCAAGAAGCGTTCTTAGCCGTATTAAAAGTCGAACGCTAAAATAATAAGGATATAAGCCCATGGATTTTGATTTTAATTTGATTCTTGTGCCTGCGACCCTGTTTTTTGTCGCAGTGTGGTTGCTAGACAAGTTTGTTTTGAAACAAAGACAAACCCGAGGCAAGGGCCATGAGAATTTCATTATCACCTGGGCTTATGACTTTTGGCCGGTACTGACCATTGTGCTGGTACTGCGTTCATTTTTATATGAACCTTTTAATATTCCATCCGATTCGATGGTGCCCACGCTGGAAACCGGCGATTTTATTCTCGTGAATAAATTTGACTATGGCATCAAACTGCCTATGGTCAATACCAAAATTATTGATACCGGCAGTCCGGAACGTGGTGATGTGGCAGTGTTCCGTTATCCACCGCAACCGACCATCAGTTATATCAAGCGTATTGTCGGCTTGCCAGGCGATCATATTGTTTATGATCATGGCCAGTTGAGCATTAATGGTGAAAAAGTAGCGAAAGTTCCAGTAGAATTTAGCCGCGAAAAAGACCGTTTAGATACTCCAAATGCCATTTATCATAAAGAAACCTTGGGTGAGCATACCTTTACCATGCGTGAGCTGGAAGGCGTGAATGTCGCGCGTCAGGCGCCTTTTATTAACTATCTGGAAAATGGTAAATATTCAGGTGAAAATGGTTTATATTGGGAAGTGAAAGTGCCAGAAGGTCATTACTTTGCGATGGGGGATAATCGCGATCAGAGTGCTGACAGTCGTTTCTGGGGGCTTGTTCCGGAAGAAAACTTAACAGGTCGTGCCTTCTATATCTGGATGCATAAAGAGCCTGGCTTTAAATTGCCATCGTTTGGTCGAAACGGAACAATCGATTAATTGTTTCAATCAGGAAAATAAAAATGAGACATCAACAAGGTGCTTCTTATATTGGGGTTTTATTTGCAATCGTGGGCTTTGCATTTCTTGCAAAAGTGGCGATTGCGGTGTGGGGACCATACTTCGATGATCGTATGGTAGATGGTGAGATTGAAGCGCTGTTGAAAAGTGCTCCAGCCAATATAACGCCAGAAAAATTCCGTCAACAGATGAGTCAGCGTTTAGACATGAATAATATTCGTGATCTGAAGTTTGACGAAATTGCCAAAGTCACCAATACCGATGGTTTACAGGTGCACAAGAATTATGAAATTCGTAAAAATTTCATAATGAATATCGATTTAGTGATGAAGTTTGAGAAAGAGTTTGATCAAAGCACAGTCAAAGCTAAATGATGAACGTCTTGCCAAACGGATCGGCTATCAGTTTAAACAGGCTGATTTGCTGAAACTGGCATTGACTCATCGTTCAGTCAGTCATAAACATAACTACGAGCGCCTGGAGTTTCTGGGCGATTCTCTTTTAGGGATGATCATTGCGAATTATCTTTTTAATGCCTATCCGAGTGAAAACGAAGGCCGGTTGACGCGTATGCGTGCCACCTTGGTTCGTCAGGAAGCATTAGGAAAAATCGCCAATGATTTAAAACTGAGCCAGAATTTAATTCTCAGTACCGGTGAATTGAAATCTGGCGGTCATCATCGTGAGTCTATACTGGCAGATACGGTAGAAGCCATTATTGGTGCAATCTATGTCGACTGCGGTGATCTCACTGTGCTAGAACCGATTGTGTTAAAATGGTACGAGCCATATTTGGATCATATTGAGCCGACAGATCAGCTTAAAGACCCTAAATCTCGCTTACAAGAGTATTTACAAGCACGTAAGAAACCTCTCCCAGTTTACGAGGTTGTAGATATTCAAGGTGATGCCCCCAATCAGCATTTTAAAGTGGAATGCCAGATTGCGGGATTGCCGACCATGCAAGGCGAAGGCGCGAGCCGCCGTTTTGCTGAACAAGCCGTTGCGGCGGATATTTTGAAACTTTTGGAGCATAAGTCTTAATGACTACTCATTCCGATCACATTGATGCTGATCACGAGTCGCAAAGCGACAGTCACGACCTTATTGGTCAATTTTTTAGCGCACAAGGCACCGAAATCCCGTCGGATTATCGCAGTGGTTTTGTTGCCATTGTAGGCCGCCCGAATGTGGGTAAATCTACCTTAATGAACCATATTCTGGGTCAGAAACTTTCGATTACCTCACGTAAACCGCAAACTACACGTCATAAAATCGTGGGGATTGATTCACGTGAAAAATCTCAGGCGGTATTTGTCGATACCCCGGGGATGCATAAAAAAGAAGTCCGTGCCATCAATAAAATGATGAACCGTGCGGCACATTCGGCTTTGCGTGATGTGAACCTGGTTTTATTCGTGGTGGATGCGCAAAAGTGGACACCAAACGATGACCTGGTTCTGGAAAAGCTGAAAAATGCTGAAATGCCAGTCATTCTGGTGATCAACAAGCTGGATACTTTTGAAAACAAGAACGAAGCTCTGCCGCTGATTCGTGAACGCGAAAAACTGATGAACTTTGCAGAAATCGTGCCTGTATCTGCACTGCGTGGTGCCAATCTTGAACATTTACGTGACACGATTGCCAAGTATCTTCCATTCCAGCCACCACTGTATTCACTGGATCAACTGACCGATCGTTCAGAGCGTTTCCTGGCATCTGAAATTATCCGTGAAAAGATCATGCGCCAACTGGGTGAAGAGCTTCCATACGATTTGACCGTTCAGATCGAATCCTTCAAAACTGAAGAACCGGTCTTGAATGAAAAAACCGGTCGTATGAAGGCAGCATGTACCTATATTGATGCCACGATTTTTGTCGATCGCCCGAGCCAAAAAGCCATTGTGATTGGCGAAAAAGGTGTCAAACTGAAAAAAATCGGTATGGATGCGCGTCTCGACATGGAAAAAATGTTCGAACAGAAAATCATGCTAACCCTTTGGGTGAAAGTCAAAGGTGGCTGGTCTGATGATGAGCGTGCATTAAAAAGCTTAGGTTATAGTGATATCTAAGCGATAAAAATTTGTAAGACCCTTCGAGGAATCTGTGATGATGAAAGTGTTGGCAGTGGTTGCATGTGTTTTATTTCTGCAAGGCTGTATTCATAAAGTGGTCACGGTTCCTGTCAAGGTGGCTTATAAAACCACAAAAGTCGCAGTGAAAGGTACAGCGGCTGTTGTGGGCGCAGTGATCCCGGATGGGGATGACGAAGAAGATGATAAAAAATCAAAAAAAGATAAGGATTAAAGTACCCGCTTATGCGTAACGAAGTACTGCATGGCTATCTGATTCATCATCGTAAGTACCGTGAACGCAGTCATATTGTGCATTTATTTACCCAAGAATATGGCAGGGTAGACGGCATTCTCAGGCAAATGCCACCACCGCAATATCAGCCCATTCGTTTGCAAGCTTCAGGTAAATCCGAACTCAAAAATTTTACTAAACTGGAAATTGTCAATCAGCCGATTTTCTTTTTTGGCGATACCTTTTTTTCGGGTTTTTATCTGAATGAAATCCTGTTGCGGTTATGTCCTTTAGAAGTCGAAATGCCGCAAACTTTTGCCAAATATGCTGAGACCTTAACTGCATTACAGCAATTATCCGTACAATCTAATCCAAATTTATATTTAAAACAGATCTTGCGCCAGTTTGAGCATGTTTTGCTGGAAGAACTCGGTTATGGTCTGGATTTTTCGGTAGATGCCAATCAGGCGCAGATTGATCCACAACAGCACTATTATTTTCAGCTCAATGCCGGCTTTATGCCATCGGCCAAAGCCTTACGCTCCACCCTATCCGGTCAACAGATTTTAAGCATGTTGACGTATGAAAATGGTGGGGATTTTAATCCGGAACAGTTACAATTACTGACGAAACTGTATCGACAGGTGATCACGGCCTTGCTTGGTGATCGACCATTAAAAAGTCGACAACTCTGGATTCAAAACTCTCAATCTCAATCGTAGTTAGGAAAAGATTATGGCTGCATTACTTGGTGTCAATATTGACCATGTCGCAACATTAAGACAAGCACGTGGTACGACGTACCCAGACCCAGTCAATGCTGCATTGATCTGCGAACAGGCAGGGGCAGAAGGCATTACCTTGCACTTGCGTGAAGACCGTCGTCACATTCAGGATGACGATGTACGTCGTATGGGTCCTGCGTTAAAAACCCGTATGAATCTTGAGTTGGCAGTGACTGATGAAATGATCGCCTTTGCCAAGGAAATTAAGCCACAGCATGTTTGCTTTGTTCCTGAGAAACGTCAGGAAGTGACCACTGAGGGTGGTTTGGATGTCGTGGGTAATTTTGATGCTGTAAAAGCAGCGACTCAAGAGCTGGCAGCCATTGGTTGTGATGTATCTTTATTTATTGATGCTGATTTTGCACAAATTGATGCAGCAGTTGCTTGTGGTGCACCGACGATTGAGATTCACACAGGCGCCTATGCCGATGCAGAAACTCCAGAAGCGCAACAAGCGGAACTTGAACGCATTGTGAAAGGTGTAGAGTATGCAGCTGCCAAAGGTCTGGTGGTCAATGCAGGCCATGGTTTAAATCTGGATAACGTGATGCCAATCGCCGCGATTCCACAGATTCATGAGCTCAATATTGGTCATTCTTTAATTGCGGATGCGGTATTTGTCGGTCTGGCACAAGCTGTTCAGCAAATGAAAGCCGTGATTAAGTCAGCGCGTTAAGATTAGAGTAATTATGTCGAATATTAATTATGATGAACTGATGCAGCCGGTGATTGCGTTCCTCGGTTGTGAAACACCACAAGCATGGCTGGATATGGCAGTCGAAAATCTTGAAATCTTAATGCAAGATCATGCCAACTGTGAAAAAAAAGCAGCCAGCACGGCCATGAACCTGATGTTCCGCTATAGTTATTTTGTTGATCTACAGGTAAAGCTTGCACAGCTGGTGCGTGAAGAAATGCTGCATTATGAGCAAGTACTTGAATTGATGAACAAGCGCGGTCAGGCTTGGCAAAACTTGAGTGCAGGGCGTTATGCCGGTGGTTTGCGTAAGGAAATCCGGACTTTTGAACCTGAAGCCTTGATTGATGTCTTGGTGATTGGTGCCTTTGTAGAAGCGCGTTCCTGTGAGCGTTTTTACGCGCTTGCTTCGCGTGTTGATGATGAATTGGCACGTTACTACCGCTACCTGCTCAAGTCCGAATCTCGCCATTTTGAAGACTATCTGGCTTTGGCGATGGATGTGGCTACCACAGCGAAACTGAAAAATCCGAAAGAGGATATTCAGGAGCGAATCCTGCATATTCGTGAAGTTGAAAAACAGCTAATTCTCACGCCTGATGAAACTTTCCGTTTTCATAGCGGTGTTCCGGCTCAAGCGGCTTAATCTCGGTGACAGCTTAAAAATCCTCCATCTATGGGGGATTTTTTATATCTCGAAATTTTAAAAGAGGGGTATTTATATATCGAGTTTTATGAGGGATTGAAAATAATTATTTATTTTAAATATTTGAAAATAACAAGCCGTCAAATTTTAAGTAATAAAAAAACCCACTTCATTATGAGTGGGCTTTCTTGAATTTGGCTCTCCAACCTGGGCTCGAACCAGGGACCTGCGGATTAACAGTCCGTCGCTCTACCGACTGAGCTATTGGAGAATCTGAAAGCGATTATAGAGAGATTTTGACAGGGGTCAAGCAAAAATTATCATATTTATTATAAATACAGCCTGTCTGTTTTTAATTTAGGCAATTGCATAAATTTCACGAAAAATACTTGTCAGAATAAATTTCACTTGCTAGATTAAAACCATAAAGTCGTTTGACCAAATGGTCAAACAGTGTGGATTTAAACCTACTTGCCAGCACAAAAATGGCTAAACCGGAGACAGCGAATGAATACGCTCAGCATCCCTCAAATTTTCTCTCAACTGGCTTATTATCAAGAAAACTATCTGCAAATTATTGCTGATCCTGCACAGTATTATATCCCGGTTAAAGACGCTCATATCACGCTATGGCCCTTGGCGCAAAAATCACTTTATTTAGGTGATTTGCTGCAATTATGGTTTGCAGAAAAATGGTTGGTAGAAACTGAACGTCAATTTAACTTTGAAGTTTTCCTGAATGCAGACTATCTGAAAGAGCAAGACAAAGATCTTTATATCTATGCCATTTCTGGGAATCTTTTGACGGGAACCAATCAGTCTAAAGCGTGGCAAGCCTCAATAACACAAACACAAGATGTGGAATTAGCCAATGTTTCCAAGCATTATTTTGAGTTTCAAGGCTTAACTCGACCACGCTTGTCATTTGTTGAAGCGGGGCAGGCGAAAAGCAGTATTATTTAAATGAATTACCTGATGAGTTGTGCAGGCTAGCAATTTCATTCAGTCCGAATAATCATACAGGTCGCAGTGGCATGAGCATACAGGCGACCTTCTTCATCCAGAATCTGACCTTCAGAAATACCTAAATTTTTACTGAGATTAATTGATTTTCCTACGGCTTTCAGTGGCTGATTCTGAGGTATAGGGCGGCACATCTTTACATTCAGATCAATGGTGCCATAACCGACACCTGCTTCAAGTAAAGTATGAATCGCGCAGCCTGTCACGGTATCCAAAACGGTTGCAGCAAAACCACCATGGACGCCGCCAAGCGGATTTAAATGTCGATGATCAGCTTTGACCTTAAATTCTACATGTCCGCTTTCAATCACTGCTAGTTGCATCGACATGGTTTCGCTAATACTTGGGGCCGGGATTTTTTCATCACGCATCGCTTCCAGTAATGCTAAACCGCTCATTTCTTTTGGGTTCATTGTAATTTTCCTGTCATTATTCTTGAGTTGTTGAGATTTAATTCAAAATTGTGACATCGATAATAGCAATCTGGTATAGGAATGGCGGATTATTTTGTAAGAAGTACATTGCCTGCACCTGAGTAAAGTCATTTTTATAAAAAATAAGAAATAGAATGAGTTATGGCAGGATACTGGTATACATTTCTAATGAAATATCTCAGATCTAAATAATCTGCCAAAAAACGAATCTTATAAAAGAATTAAAAATCGAGTGATAGGGTAATGAAAAAGTTTCTGCATCTTTGGGTGCCTATTTTTCTCAGTAATGCCATTATTATGCTCAGTAGTTTGTTCGACGTGATTTTTCTATCACATTTTTCACCTCAGCATGTGGCTGTATTGGCAGTCTGTTTGTCTGTTTATTCTTTGTGCTTTGTGACGGGTATTGGGGTGTTACAGGGCATGATGCAAGAGCTGGCAGAAGCCAATGGACGTCAGGATTATGCGGATATACAGCGTATTGTGAAGCAAAGTATTTTGATTGTACTGGTGATTTCTGCTGTTGCGATGTACCTGTTTAATCATGCAACTCCTTTACTTCATTTTTTAAAGGCAGATGCGGCCTTACAGGCATTGATTGTGTCATGTCTGTGGCTGTTGGCTTGGACGATTCCAGCGCATTTATTGTTGCGCATTTTATATATTTTAACCCAAGCCTGTGGGCAGGCTAAGCGCGTGTTCTACGCCAATATGATCTATTTACTGCTCAAAGTGGCTTTGGCTTATGTCTTGATTTATGGCATTGAAGGTTATGTTACAAGCTATGGGGTTGAAGGTGCATTCATGGCACATTTGATTGTGCAGTGGGTACTGTTGTTTGTTTACTATTTTTTCTTCCTTGAGCGGAAGTTAAAGATCCAGTGGTCTGGTGTTTTCTTTCACTGGCAGACTTTGTGGAAAATTTTAAAAATTGGATTGCCCAATGCGGTGGTGACTTTTGTGGATGTATTTGCCATCAGCGCGATTGCTTTGCTGATCTTGCCTTCGGGTGACATTGTAGTGAATGCACATCAGGTGATGCTTGGTTTATTGGGCTTGATGTTTATGTTGCCGATGTCGATGGCATCCGCCTTCGGTATTTTGGTGTCGACTAAAATCGGTGCGGAGCAGATTGATGCTGCATGGCAACTCAGTAAATGGGCACTGATGGCTGTGATGCTAATAGCTATCGTTGTCATGTTGACTATTTGGGGTTTAGATAGTTGGATTGTAGGGTTATTTAGCAATGATGCGCAGGTGATTACATTAGCCTTGGCATCGATCTTGTTAATGTGTTGGATGCATATCTTTGATGAGCTACTGGTGATTAGTTTGGCAATGCTACGTTGCTGGCGTGAAATTGTCAGACCGATGTTTATTTTTATCAGTACGGTGCTGGTCGTGGGCTTGGGTGGTGGTTGGTATGTGGCGTATCATTCAATGACACTGTTCAATTGGCAAAGCAATGCATTGGGGATTCATGGTTTTTGGTGGATGTTGAGTATTGCGTACACGATTGCAGCAAGTCTATGTTTTGTTTGTTTACTCATGAAATACTTGAGCTATAAGCGAATACGGCTCATTGTTTAATACATGTTGAAGAACATAAAAAAACCCGCGAAATTCGCGGGTTTTTTTATCTAGCAAGCTAGATTATTTTGCAGCTTTTTCAGCTTCGATTGAAGCAATCGCAGCATCAACGCCTTCGATAGAATCAGCAGCTTTTTTGATACGTGCAAGTGCATCAACAAGTACTTCGTCAGCCGTTGCGTAAGAGATACGCATGAAACCACCTAAACCGAAGGCATCACCCGGAACCACTGCAACACCAGTTTCTTCCAGTAACCATGCAGAGAATTCTGTGCAAGATTTAAGACCTTTGGCACGAATCAACGGTTTGATGTTGGCATATGCATAGAATGCACCATCAGCAGGCAAGCAAGAAATACCATGAATATCATTCAAGCCTTTCACAACTAGGTCATGACGACGTTTGAATGCTTCAATCATTGGTTCAAGAACGTCTTGAGGACCATTCAATGCAGCTTCAGCAGCAACTTGCGAAATAGAAGTTGGGTTAGAAGTTGACTGAGATTGGATCTTTTTCATTGCACCAATAAGTTTAGCAGGGCCCGCTGCGTAGCCGATACGCCAGCCAGTCATTGCATAGGCTTTAGATACACCGTTTAATACGATAGTACGGTCATAAAGGTCTGGTGCAACTGTTGCGATGTTGTAGAACTCGTCATCCCAACGGATTGGTTCGTACATATCATCAGATGCGATAAATACTTCTGGGTATTTACGCAGTACGTCAGCCAGCGCTTCAAGCTCAGCTTTAGTGTAGATCATACCTGTAGGGTTAGACGGGCTGTTCAATACTACTAGACGTGTTTTGTCAGTGATTGCAGCTTCTAATTGTTCAGGGGTGATTTTGAAACGTTGTTCTTCACCACATTTCACAATAACAGGAACACCTTCAGCGATGATCACCATGTCCGGGTAGCTTACCCAGAATGGTGCAGGGATGATGACTTCATCACCTTTGTTTAACAAAGCAAGGGCCAAGTTAAAGAATGATTGCTTACCACCACAAGAAACCAGAATCTGGTTTGCTGCATAGTCTAGGTTATTGTCGCGTTTGAATTTAGCAATAATGGCTTTTTTAAGACCTGGCGTACCGTCAACAGCGGTGTATTTGGTGAAACCGTTGTTAATCGCTGCAATTGCTGCATCTTTGATGTGTTGAGGGGTATCAAAATCTGGTTCACCTGCGCCCAAACCAATCACGTTATGACCTGCAGCTTTTAATTCAGCAGCTTTGTTGGTCACAGCAAGCGTAGGGGACGGTTTGATGGCATTCACACGATCAGAGAGACGTACGTCCACGGCAGTATTCCTTCTTATAGGGATTAAAAAATAAAAAGCACATTATCTTAGCCTAAAATGGTGCAGATAGGGCAAAAGAATTTGGAAAACTTTAAGGAAAAAATGGTGTATTGACCGAACTTTATCTTGAATTTCGATGCGCTGGGAGCAGGCGAGGAGAGACTTGTTACATCTCGGTCATGCATATGAATGCATGAAATATAAAATAAAAATGGCCACTTTAAAGTGACCATTTTGTGTTGTTGATATTGTGGTTACGCACTAAAGCGTGACAAATCTTCGTCCGGGCGTGCGGTTAAAATTTCCGCGCCGGTTTTAGTCACTAGAATTGTATGTTCATATTGTGCTGACAATGAGTGATCTTTGGTGACCACTGTCCATTTATCACCGAGTAATTTGGTTTTCCAGTCACCGCCATTGACCATTGGTTCAATGGTAAAGGTCATACCTTCTTCAAGCACCATGCCAGTATCTGGTTGACCATAATGCAGCACTTGCGGTTCGTCATGGAAAGTTGTACCAATACCGTGACCACAATATTCACGTACCACGCCAAAACGCTCGGATTCAACATACTGCTGAATGGCATGACCAATATCGCCAATGGTTGAACCTGGTTTTACAGTTTCAATACCCCGGTACATGGCTTCTTGCGCTACCTTACATAGACGGTTGGCAAGGATCGTGGTTTCACCACCCACGATGTACATCATGTTGGTGTCACCATGATAGCCATCTTTAATCACGGTCACATCAATGTTCAGGATGTCGCCTTTTTTCAATTTTTTACTGTCTGATGGAATGCCGTGACACACCACATGGTTCACAGAAGTACAAATGGTATGTTGGAAGGCAGGTCGACCCGGTGCAGCGCCATAGCCTAAGCATGCAGGAATCGCCTGTTGTTGATTGACAATATAGTCATGACAAATCGTATCAAGTTCCAGAGTGGTGACACCCGGAACAATATGCGGTTTGATCATATCCAAAACTTCTGCCGCCAGTCGCCCTGCCACACGCATTTTTTCAATTTCGTCAGAGGTTTTGATGAGTCGACGTGGAGCTTGGTAAGTGTTGTTCATGATCTCTAAAAACTTTTGGAAATTTGTGTGTGACTATGGTATAAATAGCCGCCCATTTTATCAAATGCTTTTTCGTGAATAAATTTCACGGGCTTTGTGCGATGAGGCAAAAAATCCGCACATATATCGACACATTACTCTGGGTGCCCTTTAGGGTGGAGAATGCGGGTATATGGAGGCCTAACCCAAACTTTAAGGTAAAGAAAATGGCAGATTACAACGTAAGCATGCGCGACCTTCTTCAAGCTGGCGCGCACTTTGGTCACCAAACTCGTTTCTGGAATCCAAAGATGCGTGATTACATCTTTGGTGCGCGTAACAAAATTCACATCATCAACCTTGAGCACACTGTTCCTGCGTTAAATGATGCTTTGAACTTTGCTAACAACTTGGCTAGCAAAAAGAACAAAGTTTTGTTCGTTGGTACTAAACGTGCAGCTTCTGCGATCATCCGTGAACAAGCTCAACGCGCTGGTCAACCATATGTAGATCACCGCTGGTTAGGTGGTATGTTGACGAACTGGAAAACACTTCGCCAATCTATCAACCGTTTAAAAGACCTTCAAACTCAATCTCAAGACGGTACTTTCGCTAAGCTGACTAAACGTGAAGCTCTAGAGCGTACTCGTGAGATGGAAAAACTTGAGCGTGGCTTAGGCGGCGTTAAAAACATGGGTGGTTTACCTGACGCATTATTCGTAATCGATGTTGATCACGAAGCGATTGCAATCAAAGAAGCTAAGAACCTTGGTATTCCTGTAATCGGTATCGTTGATACAAACTCTAACCCAGACAACGTAGACTACGTTATCCCGGGTAACGATGATGCGATCCGTGCAGTAACACTTTATGCTTCTGCTATGGCTGATGCGATTCTTGCTGGTAAAGAATATGCTCAATCACAAGCAAATGCACAAGCTAAAGCAGAAGAAGCTCCAGCTTCTGAGGCTTAATGCGTTTGACGCTAGCTTGTCATTTTTGCGACATGTGATGGTGGCAAAGTAAGCGTTATGTATGCAGGCGGCCCATGAGAACTCCTCTGGGCCGTTTCTGTTCTAAAAAGAATTCATTTTCTACCGAATTTAGGAGATAAACATGACTGCAGTTACAGCAAGCATGGTTAAAGAATTGCGCGATCGTACTGGTCTTGCAATGATGGAATGTAAAAAAGCTTTGACAGAAGCGGGCGGCGACGTTGAATTAGCGATCGACAACCTACGTAAATCTGGTCAAGCTAAAGCTGCTAAAAAAGCAGGTAACATTGCTGCTGACGGCGCAATCACAATTGCTCAAGACGGCAACAAAGCACTTCTTCTAGAAGTTAACTGTCAAACTGACTTCGTTGCAAAAGACGAAAACTTTGCTGGTTTCTCTGCGAAAGTTGCTGCTGCTGCACTTGCTGCAAACGTAACTGATCCTGCTCAAATCGCTGAATTGAAACTAGAAGATGGTGCAACTGTTGAAGAAGCGCGTATCGCTCTTGTTCAAAAGATCGGTGAAAACATCCAAGTACGTCGTGCGAAAATTGTTGAAGGCGAAAACCTTGCAGTTTACAAACACGGTCTTAAAATCGGTGTTGTTGTTTCTTACACTGGTGATGAAGCTACAGGTAAAGGCTTGGCAATGCACGTTGCTGCGTTCAACCCAGTTGCTGTAAATGCTGAAGGCGTTTCTGCTGAGCTTATCGCGAAAGAGAAAGAAATTGCTGAAGCGAAAGCACTTGAATCTGGCAAGCCAGCAAATATCGTTGAGAAGATGGTTGTAGGTTCTGTTGAGAAATACTTGAATGAAGTTGTGCTTGAGCGTCAAATGTACGTAATCGACAACGATAAGAAAGTTGCAGACGTTCTTAAAGCAACTGGTACTACAGTTGCAAACTTCGTTCGTTTCGAAGTTGGTGAAGGCATTGAGAAAAAAGCAGAAATGAGCTTCGCTGAAGAAGTTGCTGCTGCTCAAGCTGCTGCAAAATAATTCCTTAGGAATTAGAAAAAGCCCTATCTGATTGATGGGGCTTTTTTATGTTGATTTATTCTTCATCAGCAATTCAAGAATAGGATTTGGGTTTGGTGATAGAGCTCAGATCATGTATTCATCATTTAATAAAAAAGTTATAAAAATGCCAAATAAAACCAATCTGAGCATCGGTGCAGTCATTGCACTGTTGATTGCTGCTTATCTGGGCCTGGATCTACAACAATCCCAACCACTTATTCCATCCGCATCTGATACTACAACTGAAACGCTTGATTCAGAGCCTAATTTAGTACCCTCTCAAACGACTGATGATCTGGACCGAATTGCACGGGCGTTTCAACAGCGCCAGAGTGATCTACAAGTGCGTTCAAGCGGGCAGGTGATTGCCGTTTTGCCAGATGATCATGAAGGATCGCGCCATCAAAAGTTTATCCTCGAATTACCAAATGGCCAAACTGTACTGGTTGCACATAATATCGATCTGGCACCGCGTATTCAGAGTATTCAAAAACAGGATCAGGTCGAGTTTTATGGAGAATATGAATACAGTGACAAGGGCGGGGTGATTCACTGGACGCATCATGACCCTGCGCGAAAACATGTCGATGGCTGGTTAAAACATCAAGGAAGAACCTATCAATGAGGTTCTTCCAATTGGATAAATCGAATATGGCGTTTAAACGCTCATAATTGCGCTGTTATGGCGCGATTTCCAGTTCGGTAGGATTTTACCTAAATAGGCATCCATGCACCAAATTGGGCCAATGAGGAGGAATTGGAGGTCTTTGAAGAACGAAGGCTTTTTACCTTCCACTTTGTGCCCATAAAATTGGCCAATCCAGGCCAAGACAAACAGGGCAATAAAGAAACCGGTACCGACTGGCAGAATCCAGATGAGCCAAGCCATTACCAACGTTAATACAGCCATCGCTACTGCCAAAACAAGATCTAGGCGTGCATAGAAGATAAAAGCCAAAACCAGTAGCAGGGTAGTCAGCAAAGCGCTGAAATGCGCTAGAATGCCAATAATCGAAAAATAGATAGTCGGTACACAGACCCAGTGAATCAGCTTATTGGTTTTATTTTGATGGCTGTCACTATATTCATCAAACCATTCAGATATTGTTTTCATTCTTCGCTCCATTCCATGAACATGTTTTGCTTATCTGGAAATATAAAGCAGAATCCGGATATGGTCAAAAGTTAATCATGCAAGCGAGCGAATTTTATCAGGCAGGATGAGCCTACCAAAATTTTCTTGAAAGAACTTTAAGATAGGGCGGAGCAGGAGCGTTTATATTCTTCTAGAAAATGAGCACAATAAAAAAGCCACATTGCTGTGGCTTTTGTTAAATGTGTTGCAGGTCAAATCTTAAGAATTTGGACCAGCGACACGTTCAATACTGACTTTTGCAGTACCTGCACTGGTAATACCCAACTGTTTCGCAGCACCGTAAGATAAATCAACAACACGGTTACCATGGAAAGGACCGCGGTCATTTACTTTAACCACGACGCTCTTGCCGTTATTGCGGTTAGTTACGCGAATATAGCAGTTCAATGGCAGGCTACGATGGGCAGCTGTCATTGCGTTCATGTCAAAGGTTTCACCGCTTGCAGTTTTACGGCCGTGGAATTGACGACCATACCAAGACGCTGTACCTGTCTGACTGAATTTACGTACAGTATTAGAAGCCACTGTATTCAGTTTTTCAATCACTGAAGGCTCTTCTGCAGGAAGTTCAATTTTCGCTGCAATGGTTTCACGGCGAACTTTATCGCCAGAACGCTCAGTGATTGAAAGGCTGTTCAAATTTGTGAAATTTGAATTGAAGCTTTGAGCTTCTTTATTGAGTACGCGCGTGGCAAGACGCGAATTGTCATTTTCATTGGTGAATGAAGATGACGGAACCATATCTGCCTGCGATTGCGTCAGCGTGACGATCGTGGCAATGGCCATAAAAGACTTCAAAATTGAAGAATGCATCGAATCAACTCCTAACAGCATATCTATTGGTTGTTCATAAATGGCTGAAAAACCATGTAAACATGCCTGATATTTAACTTATGCAACTACATTTAACGAAATGGATAATATTCATGCCGGCAATACCCTGTCTAGTGTTTAATTAAAATAGTTAAAAAAAGAACGCAAAATAAACAATGATTGATTAAAAAATAATCAATATTGTAACATGATATTAAAATTGCTTAAAATACGTACAAATTAACCTATAAAAATGTTGACTTTCATAATTTATATTAATTTTCAGTGTTAACGGCTGGTAATTTCGGTACCTAATAGCCACAAAGCAGTAGCATACATACGGCTACGATTATAAGTGGTAATCACTTGAAAATTTGGATAAGTGATGTAGTAAATCGAGCCATAATTCTCTTGTAATTGAATTACATTGACCAGATCCAGATCGTCAATTTTTACGATTGGATTCATTGGGCTGATGCCTTGCGTTTTTAACACACCATAAGGCATAGGTTGAGTCAGATCTTTGGCAATCACGGTATCGGGATTTGAACCGGTATAACGTGCCGGAAAGGCAATGGGCTGATTACGCTGCCAGCCATGCTGTGCCAGATAGTTGGCAATCGAACCAATCGCATCTACCGCTGAGTTACGCAGGTCAATATGACCATTGCCATCGTAGTCCACGCCGAATTTTGGAATGTTGCTCGGCATAAACTGCGGATAGCCAACAGCGCCGGCATAAGAACCCACCACAGAAGATGTGGCAACACCATCTCTATATGACCAGGCAATTAAAGCAGCCAGTTCATCCTGAAAATACTGGGCACGACGTTCATAACCAAACCCTAAGGTTGCCAGGGCATCACGAGTGACAAAAGAGCCCTTGTTGCTGCCAAAACCGGTTTCTACGCCTAAAATGCCCAGAATGATCGCCTGTGGTACACCAAACTGCTGTTCAGCACGGTTAAGCGTCTCTGCATATTGCTGTTTAAAGCGTACGCCGCGCTGAATGGTAGATTCAGCCAGGAAGTTAGTCTTATACGAATACCAAGGCTTACTTTCACCTGGGCGATTCATGATATTGATAATATTAGGCAAATTACGCGTCCCGCTCATGGCGGAATCTACTTGCTGGGCACTCAGCCCATAGCTCTGCATGGCGTTCTGCTTAAAAGCGGCATAAGAAGGGTGATATTGGAAATCGTTGGCCAGACTCAAACTGCTGAGACCAAATGCGGTAAGTGCGATTGAAAGCTGCTTAAACTTTTTATAAAAATCCGATTTCAACATCTTGCTACGATTTCCAGTTTTTTTGATGAGTTGCTGGCGATGTCATTTGAATCATGCCATGAAAAAGATTGATAAATTTTTTCAATCGTGGGGCTTAAAGTGCCAGATTAAAGATAACATTCGGATGAATAAGAGACCTAGCCGCTTATACAAAAATAGCGATGGATTGGCTATTTTTACGGCAGTCTGTCTTATAGAGCCGCTTATCTGTAACAAGCTATTTCATTGATCATAAAAAAGCCTGACCGAAGTCAGGCTAATTCCTCAAGATTTGTAGAAAATCTTGAAACCATGCTATCCAAAACTATTCTGTATAGAACAAAGTGTCGTGATATTCGGCCATGGCGCGCAGCTCATCTTTATTCAAATTCAGAATGATTTTATCTGCTGCCATATTGATGGCCTTGATCACTGCAGATGCGCCAATATCTGCTGCCTTGCGTTTGATCATGCCAAGATCCAGGGTTTTATTAAAGTCGACCATAAAATGTCGTACTGTCGCTTCACCAAATTGCTTGTACAGGTTGCTGAACGCTTGTTTATCGATACTCTGACCGGCTTTAAGCTCCGCATAATGATGTTTTAAATTCGTCACCAGACTGGCATCCAGTGATTCACCAATGCGGAAATGTCCTTCAGGATCTTTAAACAGACTGCGCTCAGAGAATGCAATCGACTCTCTGACTACGTCATTTGGTGCTTTACTCAATAACTGTTTCAGCAAAACTGCAACAGTCGACTTGATATAGCCAGCCAGTTTTTCCGCAGTATCGCGTTTATCACTGGCAGGGAAGCGACGCACCAGCTCGGTGAGAATCGCATCAATAATTTCATCATTAATCATCAATGCGGTTTTATCACGCAATGGGTAAAGCGGCTCACTTGAATTTTTGTTTTTTTGTGCAGTCTGAATTGTATTTAAAAGCTCTGCAGAAGGAATAAACCCAAAAAATGGCATTGTTCAACCTCAATGTTTTTTATTGTCGCGCTAAACGAATAGGGCGAGGCATCCATGTTAAATCCGATACACGGCAAGGGTTGATATCCAATCCACCACGGCGTGTATAGGTTGCGTAGACCATCAGCTTTTCCGGTTTCAGTTGCTGCCAGATATCGGCAAACATCTGCTCCACACATTGTTCGTGGAACCCATTATGCTGACGGTAGGAAATAATATAAGCTAAAATACTCTTATAACAAGGTTTTTTACCTTGATAACGTATAAAAACTGTTCCCCAGTCCGGCTGGCCAGTGACTGGGCAGTTACTTCTGAGTAAATGTGAATACAGCTGGATTTCACCTTCTGCTGCATCATCCGAATCCAAAGCCAATAAACTGGCATCTGGATGATTCTCTAGGCGCTCAGGTGTCAGCTCGTCAATGCAGATGCCTTCCGGCTTGCTGATCTCTAATTCATCGACCTGAAACAATTGCAGTTTAACTTCAGCTTCAGCCGCAGCAGATAAATCTTTTTCGACCGTCGTGATAAAGGCATCTTGAGATTCAAACTTGGCAAAATTCAGGCTATTGAAATACAGTTTTAAGGATTTGGATTCAATCAGATTCGGCGAAGACGCTGGCAAGCTAATGCGGCCAATAGCCACTTGCGGCACACCGGTTGAATTTAACCAGGAAATTTCAAATACATGCCACCAGTCTGCACCTTGCTGAATCGCTTCGACATGTGCGTATTGTTCACGGGCAGGCGCGCGCGAAATCGGAAACAGAACATCAGGCTGATATTCTGTCGGATAATTGGTGTCTTTACCAAGGAGAGATTGTTCTACACTCATTATTCACGCATTCCTGAACCACGGGAGAGTAAATGATAGGCCACTGCATACAGCACGGCACAACATAAGGTAATTACTGTCAGTGAAATGGCGACATTGACATCGCTATGTCCTAAAATGCCATAGCGGAAAGCATTGACCATATACACGACAGGATTAATTAAAGATAGATTTTGCCAGAACGGACTTAAGCTCGAAATAGCATAAAACACACCACCTAAATAGGTCAGTGGCGTTAACACAAAAGTCGGGATAATCGAGATATCATCGAAAGATTTGGCATAGACGGCATTGATAAAACCACCCAAGGAAAACAGCAGGGAAGTAATCAAGACTGTATATATAGTCACAAACCAGTTGGTGATGTATAAATCGGCAAAAAATAAGCTCACGGCACTGACAATGATCGCAACCAGTATCCCACGAATCACACCGCCCAATACATGACCCCATAAAATGGCATGCATCGGTACCGGACTCATGATCAGTTCTTCAATACTTTTCTGGAATTTTGAGCTGAAGAAACTAGACGAGACGTTGGCATAGCTGTTGGTGATCACGGCCATCATAATCAGACCGGGCACAATGAACTCCATATAACTATAGCCGCCCATTTCTCCAATGCGTGAACCGACCAGATTACCGAAGATCACAAAGTACAGGCTCATGGTGATTGCAGGTGGCAACAGGGTCTGTGGCCAGATGCGCATAAAGCGACGCACTTCTTTATAGATAATGGTATATAAAGCTACGCTGAGTTGATTAATGTTCATTGCGCAGCTCCATCCAGATTTTTCTCGACCATTTTCACAAAAAGTTCTTCCAGACGATTGGATTTATTGCGCATACTGCGTACCTGAATATTCTGTGATTCCAGCAACTGGAACAGATCATTTATGCTATGTGCCTTATCCATGGTAATTTCTAAGGTCATCGGATCGATCAGGTTAAATCGCACGCCGATGATATCCAGATGCAAAGGTTCAATCGGTTCGGCCAGATCAAAAATAAACGATTCTTCATTGAGCTGACTCAGGAAGCTTTTCATGGTGGTGTCTTCTTTAATCACACCGCGATCGATAATCGCAATGCGGCGACACAACATTTCTGCTTCTTCTAGATAATGCGTGGTCAGAATGATGGAGGTGCCTTTTTCATTCATCTCGTTCAAAAATTCCCACATCGAACGACGCAGCTCGATATCAACACCAGCCGTCGGTTCATCCAGAATCAGCAGTTTCGGTTCATGCATCATGGCACGCGCGATCATCAGGCGACGTTTCATTCCGCCGGATAACATGCGGGCCTGAGTAGAGCGCTTTTCCCATAAACCCAGTTTGGTCAGATAAAGCTCCGCCCGTTCCTGTGCAATTTTTTTAGGAATGCCATAATAGCCTGCCTGAGTTACCAAAATATCAAAGGTTTTCTCAAACTGGGCAAAGTTGAATTCCTGAGGCACCACACCTAGGCACTGTTTGGCCTGAGAAGGGTGGGTATCCAGATTATGACCAAAAATTTCGACTGTACCGGAGGTTTTTTTTGTTAATGAGCTGATAATACCGATGGTAGTAGATTTTCCTGCGCCATTAGGCCCCAATAGCGCATAAAATTCACCTTCTGGTACATTTAAGTTAATCCCTTTCAATGCCTGAAAGCCATTGCGATAGGTCTTTGACACATCCCTTAAGATCAGTGCATCAGTCATGAATATCTCAAATGGTGAAAAGTTGAGATATTGTGAGTGATCTCGCAAAATAAGCCAAGTGATTCACATGCAATTCTGTGTTGCTGTTTTGGAACATTGTATAAAGCTTAAGCATAAAAATGATGAAGTTAGAGATAGTTGCTTTACCTTATGCTTTTTTTTGTTATGATGTGCGCGATCCAAAAAAGATGCGCTCATAGCTCAACTGGATAGAGTACAGGTCTCCGAAGCCTGTGGCGTGGGTTCGAGTCCCGCTGAGCGCACCATTTATTTAAACTATAAAACTGAAAAATAAATCAAATTAGTATCGCACACAGTTGCGGCCATCATCTTTCGCCCGATAAAGATTGTTATCGGCAATTTTCAAAACGTCTAGAATATTTTTAGAACTGTCTGGCCAAGAAGCAATACCAATCGAAATGCTGATGAAACCTATGTTGTGAATTTCTTTACATGCAATCTCTTTTCTGAACCTTTCTGCACTTTCATAAACTTCAGTAAGATTGCTGTTCGGTATAATAATGATAAATTCTTCACCGCCATAACGGCAGCAAATATCATCTTTACGAAATTTTTGCTGCATCGTCTTGGCAATATGCTTTAAGACAACATCACCTTGATCATGACCATAATTGTCATTCACGTTTTTAAAGTGATCCACATCCATCAGAAGTACTGAAAACGGGATGTTCATTTTCATGTTTTGAGTCATGACGTAATTTAAACCACGACGATTCATCAAGCCGGTTAAAGGATCCGTATTAATATGATGATCCATCTTGCTCATTTGTTGTGAAAATTTGCGAACACTGAGCAGTAGGGCTAACTTGAATTTTGTGACCTCATAGTACCAAGGCTGGATATTCTTAATTTTTGAACCGATTTCTGCCTGATTTAGCAGACTCGCCATATCTGCCAGTTGATTCAACGGGGCCGAGATAGAGTCAGACAGTCGCCATACAATATAAAAAACAAGCAGATAAAATAAAAAGAATCCTGCGGCTAATTTATAAAGGATAGAATTTGCCTGTTTAAGTAAATCATGGGTGGGTTGTTGGGAAACCACGATCCAGTTTGAAGTCGGAATATGAGAAAAACCCGCCAGATTATCAGTGCCCTGGCTATTGATTAAACGAATTTGACCATTTTTATGCGCATGCATATATTCCAGACCAGTATTATTGCTGGCCAATTGACCGATTCTTTCACGATCGGGATGGAAAATAATTTTATTTTCATTGTTAATCACATACATATAACTATTCTTATAATTTTTATAAGTGGTTAGAAGCTGATTAATTACATTTTTTTCTTTTAAATAAATCGCTGAACCGATGAAGCCCTGATAGTGATTTGACTTGTCAAAAATAGGTTGAGAAATAAACACAATCATATTTTTTTGCACAGAAAAATAGGGCGAAGATATATAAGTCGATTTTTTATGAAGAGAGTCAATAATCCCTTGAGTATGTTGTATTTTGCTTTTATCAATATGCAGAATATTAGGGGAAAAGTTTATCAGTCTGCCTTGGGTGTCACTGATCACAACACTGTTATAGTGTTCAGACTGATATTTTAATTTATTGACCTCGGCTTCTCTTAGCTCATTGTTATTAAAGTCTTGACCTAATATCTTGGCACTATAGTCCAGCTCAAGAAGCATATTTCTAAAATGGTTGTCTGTGCTTAATGCAATTTTATGTGCATGGTCAGCGTTTAAGGCAAGGGAATTGTCGATTAACTGATTTTTTACGATCTGATAGCTAATAATGAGAGAAATAATAAAAAGGCTAGACACACTAAAAATAGCCAATAAAAGTATTAACTGCCTTAAATTGAGATCAAGGTGTTTCCTAAAATTATTAGCTGACATAAAAAATTAGATATACCTCGATGTATTTATGAGCATTGTATTGCATTTATATTCAATGTTTAAGGTTGATATAAAATTAAATTTCCATTAAGTGGGAGCTTTTATTTCGATCAAATTTAGAATTTATAGATTGCTTGGCTGTAAATAGGGTGGATTTGAAAAGCTGAGTAAGGTTCTGAATATTTGACTATGCTGCAAATAAAAATATGGTATTTAACGTTCAGAAAATCAATTGAATAATTTTGATTTCCTCATGTAAGTTATTAAATAATCAGAAAAAAATATGGTTAATTGACATTGATGGGAGGTTAAATTGTCGCCATTTTTTGAAAAATAATCATTTTAAAATTAGTCGTATCGATTCATGACAGCAGTTTCTTTGAATATTGCGTCCTTTTCCGGAAGTATTTTTTATTTATAAAAAATCATATTCCAACTTAAATTTTAAAGCGCTTATTGAGATTATGAACGAGAGTATTGAGCCGTCTATGCAACGGGAAGTTGTATGCTTAATAAGGTATTTTTCTAGAAATCAATAAATTAGATAAAGATGATATGAATGCAAAATTCTTCGTAAGACAAGCCAGAAATATTCTAATCTGCTTTAAAAAAATGACAATTGGAATCTTGTATAAGTCTTCTTTTAGAAGTGTAAAAGAGTATTGTTGGCTAAAAAAATACTGTTATATTGAACTCATGGTAGGTCGTAAAACCAATAAGACGCTACCGATAAGTTGGACGGATCAATGACAGTTAGTTGAGTTTGATGTTCATCACCAGACAATAAATCTAGCACTAGCCATCCAACACAGAGCTCGCAGAAATGCGAGCTTTTTTAATGTCTGCGCAATTCATTCAGTTTAATATTCTTTTTATTATAATCCCTCCAGATAAAAAAGTTTACATTGCCAAATTCGCTAACATCTTGAAGATTAATCGCTTGACTAATTATGGTATAAAAAACTGCAAATTGGATAATGAGAGAGGAAGGAAAAATGTCAAAGATGATTGATATCAAGGTGAAAGATCAATTTAGCCAAGTGACTGAAGCGAAAGCGATGCTGCGTTCCTTTGCAGAGCACAACATTCATCATGCAGCTGAGTTGGTCAAAAAAATTGAACACATCGTGGTGGATGGTGAAACCATTCTGCCGAGTATTGAGTTGTTGTTTGAAAGCCAACAATCTTCAAATATTTATCGCGTTATCGAATAATTTAATCAGTGAACTTCAGATAGGTAGAAAAAAATTGAACTTATTTATCCGAAATCACCGATTCAGCAGATAAAAAACTCACCATTTAGGTGAGTTTTTTATACTTTGGTGTTTGCTAGCTTGGATACTACTGTATGCAGCTATAATCAGCTTCTGATTCAATATCTAAGAGAAGACAACGTGATAATGGGCTTTAATTGGCCGAAGAAATATCCCATAACAATAAAAAAGCTCGCTGGAGTGAGCAAATATTTAAATCTGTTTAAGCTGCACATTCACATCATATTTTTCAAAATCTTTTAGAATCTGCACTAAAGTTTGCTGTGCGATTGTATGCTCAGGGCTTAAAGAAATTTCCTGACGAGTCGTGCTGTCAAAACATTCAATGGCCTGGATCAGCCAATGATGCTCAATGGGACTTTTTTGAATCAACACACGGCGCGGTTGCAAGCTGTCACTGATCTGGTGGGGAAGTACATAGGTGATCGCCAGTTGCACAAATTGCAGTTCTTCAACCGGACTTAAAAAGGTAATTACCCAATTGCCAACTTTACTCAGTTGCATGGGATTATCGAACGCATCGAATTCTAAATAATGTGACATATACATGATCCAATCGGATGTCTATGCTCACTATATGGCGGGATTATAATTCTTTTTCTATCACGCTTAAGTCGGATATTTCGAGCTTTAAATTTTGCTTAAATATAAATATATCAAATAACCAATTAGTTATCTTGAATAATTAAAACTGCCTCATTGTTAAACTCACTTATTTAAGAGTTTAAAAGACTAAGATGTTCTTATTCAGGCGCTTCATTTTACTGCAATTGATCTAAAGCAAAATTGATCTGCTTCAGAATGTGATTCAATTCTTGGGGAGCAATACGGCTTTCCTGAAGGGACGTGATCCATTGCATTTGACAAAGTTTCAAACTGCGCACATCCGGTGCCTGTAAAATATGGTGAATTTGCTGCTTGGCCATCAAGCCACAATATTTTTGTAAACTTTCCATCATCATATATTTGAGGTCTTCAAAAGACATGAGTTTGAGTTCAGGCAGCTTTTGTTCATGGCTTGAATCCGTTTCAGCAGATGGAGTGTTCTGCAGTATTTTTATGGGCTCCATCTTAGAGTTTAGATCTTTTGTCGCAGAATCCGCTGCTATCGAGGAATTCAACGAACGGTGAATCTCAGAGTGTGCCAGATCAACTTTTGTATCTGTTCTTGCATCAGCCTGCTTTTGACTGATGGCTACCTCGCCAGTTTCAGCCGGAACGATTAAATCCATGGCATAAAGTTGATCTAAGAGTTCGGTAGGAGCAAGCTGCTGCTTTAAGCCATCATTTAATAAGTTGAAATCCTGGCTGCCGATCAGAACCAATAAGCGGCGTTGGCGTGCGGTCAGTGGGATGGAGCGATCCTGTAGCACCTCGATCCCACGTTGAGTTTTATAAAAATGCATCATAGCTGAATAGATGGTTGCTTAAATTCAGCTAGAGCATAGTCTGTGAAAATTACATTAATATGAAGTATTTATTAAAATACAGAGGTTTATTTTGATAAGACCTATAATGTCGTGATCGCCGTATTTTCAAGTGCCTTGCGTAAATAAGGATCGAGTTCATCCTGACGCAGCAACCATTGCACATAGTCAGCAGGTAGTTCTGCAATAGCAGTGCCGCGATGTTTACCAAAATTAATCGTACGTGGAATTCGGGCATCTTCAGAAGCGTCGAATAATTCCTGCATGCTGTTGATTTTTAAATGATGCACAATATGCATCAAAATATTGGCAGTTAAAATAATATCCATATCGGCACGATGCGCTTTACGGATCATTTCACGCGCTCTTTCGCTGCCTTTGGTGATCATATAAATCAGGGCAGAAATATTGTGTGCTTCCGCATCTGGCCAGACCCGACGTGCTAAAGCCAGTGTACAAATCGCCTTGATTTTTGAAGTATCTACGCCACATTTTTCGATGGCACGGACGTCATAATCAATATTATGGCCGATCATGTAGACGGTTTCATCAGGCAGGCGAAAGGTACTGTAATGCGGCTGACCTTCCAGATCCGATTCCAGAATATGATGCACGGCCATGGCAGCAAAAGAAATAGCTTCGTCACATGAGTAGAGCTGATCAAACAGGCGGCTTTTATCCAGACTGATTTTATGCTCTACAATTTCGACAGGCGCATAAGCAATTTCGATGGGTTGGCCATTTAAAGTATGCGTTTCGGTATCAAGAATAATGGCCTGCATGTCGGAAATGTGCCTGAAAAGAGAGGAGAGTAAAATCTAACATTATTATTTTGCAACTGACAATTGAATTGCTTTATTTCTGTATTAATTGCAGGCTTTTTAACGTATGACTACTATTTGTGTAGTTCTGGAGACAGAAACCTCTCTATTCTTAAGTTTGCATGCTGATTTCATAATAAATCTAAACCAGTGCGAATTTAGCAAAAAAATAACGCATTCTTTATTTTGCAACTGACAATTGAATTGCTTTATTTCTGTATTAATTACCGGCTTTTTAACGTATGACTACTATTTGTATAGTTCTAGAGACAGAAACCTCTCTATTCTTAAGTTTGCATGCTGATTTCATAATAAATCTAAACCAGTGCGAATTTAGCAAAAAAATAACGCATTCTT